>DDCQ01000002.1:1626-14442 GCA_002334915.1 Porticoccaceae bacterium UBA2002 | reverse complement strand
GCGATCTCGACAGCCTGGAACGGCTTGTAGGTCTAAGTGGTCTCGCCTATCAGGGTCGCAACGATATCGACGATATTATTCCCTCAAGTCGTCGCTCCAGCGATTTGGATGGCCGCAAACCCAATCTGGTAGTCAGTCTGTTTGCCCAGCAGGGCGTTGGCCGCGATGAGTTTAATCGCTGGTACCAGTCTGAGGATAACAGTCAGCTAACCCACTGGCAGCGCCGTATTGCGTCCAGTGATGTGATTCTGCAGGCCAATCAGTCTGTCGATTACTGGCTAGTACAGGCAGAATTGCTGGTGCAATCATTACCAGCGCAGTTGCAACCAGTGGCCCATGGGCTGGTTGCATCCGTAAAACAGCAGACAATCATTAAAAGCCAAGGGCAGATCGCTTGACATCAAAAACAACTGGAGCCGGTAAAACAGCAGTAGTCATCGGCGCAGGCTTCGCCGGTATAGCCACAGCATTAAGACTTAAAGCCCTGGGATATGAAGTCACGTTACTTGAGCGCCTCGGCAGCCTGGGGGGTAGAGCCCAGGTCTTCGAACGCGGCGGTTACCGTCACGATGCCGGCCCCACAGTGATTACCGCCCCCTTTCTTTTCGATGAACTGTTCGAACTTTTTGATGAAAAACTCGAAGACTATCTCAACTTTGTGCCCCTAGACCCCTTCTACCGGTTTCACTTTGCCGATGGCAGCCAATTTGACTATCGCGCCAGCATTGAAGATACGCTCACCGAGATTCGACGCTTCAATCCAGATGATGCAGACGGCTATCTAAGGCTTCTGGAGAAGTCTAAAAAGGTCTATGACGTCGGCTTTAAGGGGCTTGTGCACAGGCCCTTCACCAGAGTCTGGGATATGGTCAAACAGGTGCCAGCGCTGTTGATACTCAAATGCTATAAAACCGTTTCGCAGATGGTTAACAGCCATCTAAAGCACCCGTTGATACGTCAGGCTTTTTCCATTCACCCACTGCTGGTGGGTGGCAATCCCTTTAAAACGACTGCCATCTATACTCTGATTCATTACCTCGAACGACGCTGGGGTGTATTTTTCTGTATGGGAGGTACAGGCAAACTGGTCGAGGAACTGCAGGCGCTAATGGAGCGCCAGGGCATTAATATTGCCTGCAATGCCGATGTGGATGAAATTATTGTCAGCAACAAAACTGCCACCGGTGTGCGCCTGAGCAACGATCAAACCATGGATGCAGATCTAGTGGTGTTTGGCGGTGACCCTGAGACCTGCTATCAGCATCTGCTGCCCAAGAGCAAGCCGAGCCTGCCCAGAAGTATAAAAAAGCAGTACAGCATGGGGCTCTATGTGCTGTATTTCGGCACCAAAAAGCTGTATCCCGATGTGGCCCACCACAGTATTTGGATGGGGCCCAGGTTTAAAGAACTGCTCGCGGAAATTTTTGATGCCAAGCATATGAGTGAAGACTTTAGCCTCTATGTGCACAGGCCCACAGCCACTGACAAAAGCTTCGCTCCCGAGGGCTGCGAATCTTTCTATGTGCTCTGCCCGGTACCCAATCTGCAGGGTAATGTGGATTGGAGCAGCGAGGGTGAAATATTGCGCGACCGCATTGTCGATGCCCTGGAACAGACTATACTCCCCGAACTCTCATCAGTAATTGAAGAGGTGTTTTGGATGACCCCAGAAGATTTTGCCAAAGATTACCGCTCCATGCACGGGGCCGGTTTTTCCATTGAACCGAGGCTTACCCAGTCGGCCTGGTTTCGCTTTCACAATCGCGACAGCGCCGTTTCAAACCTGTACTTTGTTGGCGCTGGCACCCACCCAGGCGCAGGCCTGCCTGGGGTGGTCAGCTCTGCCAAGGTAGTCGAGGAATTGCTGACTGGGGTCGAGGTCGGCTCCGGCGGATAGATCATGGACAATTCGGCGCCAGACCCTTCATCCCCTGCAACTCCACCCAAACAGATTCTGGCGCGTCATGGTAAATCTTTTTACTGGGCCAGCCTGTTTCTGGGCTCTGAATTAGCCGGGCGCGCAGCGCAACTCTACCAATTTTGCCGCTTTGTCGACGATTTGGCGGACGGTGATCTCCCCGACCGGGAAGAGTCTCTGGAGGATATCCGCGCTCGACTGGATGGCGGCAGCCAGCCTGCAGGCCCGGAAGTTGAAGCCTTTATGGAATTTGCCCAACATAACAATATTCCAGTCGTCGCCGCCCGAGAGCTACTCGACGGTATGCTGCAGGATCAGCAGCCCACAGCTGTTACAGATGAAGCCGAATTGCTGCGCTACTGTCATGCCGTCGCTGGAACCGTGGGTCTTATGATGTGCCGGGTACTCAACTGTGAACATTCGCGCGCCGATGCCTTTGCCATTGATCTGGGCATAGCTATGCAGCTGACCAATATTTCCAGGGATGTATTGGAAGATGCCAAAATGGGCCGCCGCTATCTGCCGGCCACCTGGGTTGATCTGCCCGCATCGGAGATCGCTGAGGCCCAGATCCCCTGCCGTCAACCTGTGGCCAGGAGTATCCAGCAGATGCTCGACCTGGCCGAGGACTATTATAAGAGTGCCCTGCTGGGTATCCAGCTGTTGCCTTTTCGCTCGAGGCTGGCCATCACGGTCGCCCTGCGGGTCTATCGGCAGATCGGCTGGGTGCTCAGACGTCGCAGCCTGCGCTGGTGGCAGGGCCGGGTTTTTGTGGGTAAATCAGAGAAAGCACTGCTGACGCTGCGCAGCCTCAGGGATCTAAAACCAATAAGGGTGCCAGCCCACAAAAACAGATTACATCAGGATTTACAGGGGCTGGCCGGTGTCGACCCGGAATAAACATTCAGCGGGCACCACTGCTCTGGATATCGCCATTATTGGTGGTGGCAGTGCCGGTATCAGCCTGGCCACAAAGCTTAAAAATCGCTCTGCAGTGGTGATTGAACCCCGCACCCCCACAGAGCGAGACTGCAGCTGGGCACTCTGGGCCAACCCAGCTCAGCAGCAGCAATTTGCCTCGTCAACCAGGGGTAGCTGGCAACAGTGGCGACTGATAGATCATCACTCAGAGGTGCTCCATCAGACTGACCAATATCGCTATACCAGCCTGAGTTCCGCTGACTATATAACCCAGTGCGAGAATCAGCTGCCCGAGGGCGTGGATCTGATTCGAGCCCCTGCTGAAGATATTGCCCCTGAGGGCAATGGTGGTTTATTTAGCGCCGCGGGTAAGCATTACAGCGCCTCACAGCTCTATGACTCCAGGCCCCCGGCAATGGCCGAACAGGGGTTAAAACAGCACTTTGTGGGCTGGGAGATTCGCACAAAGTCCCCAATTAGCGACCCTCAGATAGCTACCTTGATGGATTTTCGTGTCGACCAGTCTCGCGGCCTGCACTTTATTTATGTGCTGCCCTTCTCCGACCGCCAACTCTTGATCGAGTCCACTATGATCTCGACCCAGTTAGAGGACAGAGACTGGTATCTTCAGGCTATGATTGAATGGCTGGAGACACAGAATATTGAGATTGAAGAAACACTGCGCGAAGAGACCGGGGTGATTCCCATGGATGCAATTACCCCAGTGGATAGCAATATTGCCTGTATTGGTGCCGCCAGTGGAGCGGTACGGCTATCCTCAGGCTATGCCTTTACCGGGATTCAGGCACAGATAGCCAAGCTGGCCCGCGGTATCAGCGCTGGGGACTTTACAGTGCCCGCGCCCATATCTCCCGGCCTAATCCGTATGGACAGAATCTTTAATGCTGTATTAATGGCCCAGCCAGAACTCGGCCCGTCAATAATGATGCGCACCGCCAAGGCCCTCAATGGCGACGGCTTTGCCCGTTTTATGCTGGGGTCGGCTACTATTGCAGACTGGGCCAGAGTGATACTGGCCATGCCCAAAATGCCCTTTCTAAAACAGGTATGGCGTCTATGAGTACCTGGGACCTAATAGCTATTGCGGCCGTGCTAATGCTGGGCGTGCCCCATGGTGGCCTGGATGGCGCGGTGGCAAGGCGTATCGGCTGGCCCCCGGGACTGGTATCCTGGCTGGGCTTCCACCTTGCCTATATAGCGCTGGCCGCGCTGGTCGCCCTGCTCTGGTGGCTGTTCCCTCTGCCCAGTCTAGGGGTATTTCTGCTGATTTCCGCACTGCACTTTGGTGCCAGTGACATAGCGGATACAGACGGCCATTGGTTACCCTGGCTGGCTCATGGCGGGTTGGTGTCTATTGGTATTCCCAGTCTGCAAGCTGTATCAGTGCAGCCGATTTTTGCCATTCTTATAGGGCCGGAGAGTGCCAACCTGTTAATGACAGCTATAGTCGGGCTGTCTGTACCCTGGGCTGTAAGCCTGGCAGGTTATATTGGTTTCGCCTACCGCCACCCCCAATACCGCAAACCATTGTTCAGTCTAATAATACTTTTGCTACTGATGATTTTTTTGCCGCCCCTAATCAGCTTTGCTCTGTACTTCTGCCTCTGGCACAGTCGTGGCCATATGCTGCGACTCTGGCACAGTCTGGCTGCAACTGAACGCCGCCGCAGCCTTCGCGAGGCGGCTATCTATAGCTCAATGGCCTGGGCAGGCGCGGCAATTATTTTTGTTTATTTACAGGGCTCTGTGGCCTCATCGCTGTTACAGTTAACCTTTATTGGCCTTGCGGCACTCACCCTGCCCCATATGTTACTGGTCGATTACGCAGACAAAAAAAATAAGAACGAGGCGCTGCTATGAAGGACAAGACAGATATCAGCAACCGCAAAGCTGACCATATAGCTCTGGCACTGCAACAGAAACACCAGGCACAGCATGGCTCGGGCTTCGATCGCCTGCGTTTTGAGCCCAACCCTCTACCCCAGCTGGCTCTGGACGATATTGATCACAGCAGCCAGTTCCTCAATCAACCTGTAGCAGCACCCTTTTTGATTGGCGCCATGACAGGCGGTTGCGAAAATGGCGAAATGATTAACAGGCATCTCGCCGAAGCGGCCCAGGCCTGCCAGATCCCAATGGCACTGGGGTCTCAGCGAGCAGCTCTGGAACAGGGAACGGCACAAAATGCCCGACACTGGGCCCCCTCGGTAATATTACTCGGCAATCTGGGTGCCACTCAGCTGCAACAGCAGGGGCTGGATCTGGCTAAGCGGGCAGTAGATTCAGTAGAGGCCAATGCTCTAATTATCCATCTCAATCCACTGCAGGAACTGGTGCAGCCCAATGGTGATCGGGACTGGAATCTGGTACTGGAGGCCATCCAAAATACGGCTGCCCAACTTGAGGTGCCAGTTATTGTTAAAGAGGTGGGCGCGGGCATAGGGCCTGGCACAGCCAAAAGACTGATGGATGCAGGTATTAGCTGGATCGAAGTAGCCGGCCGAGGCGGCACCAGCTGGGCCAGCATTGAGCTGGATCGCAATGATTCCGAGCGCGAACGGGAAATTGCTGCACCATTTATCGACTGGGGTATGGACACAGTTGAGTTGCTGCCCGCAGTGCACGCAGCCTGTCCAACACTGGGACTAATCGGCTCCGGCGGAGTCCGCCATGGTCTGGATATAGCTCGCTGTATTCGTCTGGGAGCACAGATGACCGCTCTGGCTCAGCCCTTTTTAGCACCAGCTCTGGAATCCACTGAGGCCGTGGTTGAGAAAATCTCGATACTGCAGCAGCAGTTACGCTGGGCAATGTTTTTAACCGGCAGCCAGAATTTGCATGATCTACGTGGAGCTGCAATAGCGTAAATAGACCCTGAGGGACGAAATTTATCGTCCCTATCAAAGAAAACTATTAGACCCTGAACAAAAAACTATCCTACACTGGTGTATCCCTGATCAATGTAGGGTTAAAGGCTGATACTAGAATAATTAACCAAAGGAGTTTTGACATGTCACTAGCAGGATCAAAAACCGAAGAGAGCTTAAAAGCCGCATTTGCCGGCGAGTCACAGGCCAATCGTCGCTACCTCTACTTCGCCTCAAAAGCAGATGTTGAAGGCTACAACGATGTAGCTTCAGTATTCCGCTCAACAGCGGAAGGTGAAACAGGTCATGCCCACGGGCATTTGGAATATTTGGAAGAGACTGGCGACCCGGCTACAGGTATGCCTTTTGGCGGTACCAAAGCTAACCTGGAGAGCGCCATCGCCGGCGAGACTCACGAATATACCGATATGTACCCAGGTATGGCTAAGACAGCCCGTGAAGAAGGCTTCGATGAAGTAGCCGACTGGTTTGAAACACTGGCTAAAGCTGAGCGCAGCCACGCCAACCGTTTCCAGAAAGCCCTGGATACTTTAGACGCCTAAAGAGCTGTTTAAAGTTTTGCACAGTAAAAATCTGGGGTGAATTTTTTGCCCCAGATTTTTATTGGCTGATAATTGGAGAGACCCCATGGCGCAACGCGAAGGAAATCTGCAAGCACCGACTCGCCACCCGCTGGATTGGCAGTCCGATGATTTTTACAATGAAGACAGCCTAAATCAGGAATTAGAGCGGGTCTTTGATATCTGCCATGGTTGCCGCCGCTGCGTTAGCCTGTGCGACGCCTTCCCTACCTTATTCGACCTGGTCGACGAATCCCCTACCTTCGAAGTTGATGGCGTGGACAAAGCCGACTATGTCAAAGTATCAGACCAGTGCTATATGTGCGATATGTGTTATATGGCCAAGTGCCCCTACACACCGCCCCATGAGTGGAATGTAGACTTTCCCCATCTGATGCTGCGCGCCAAAGCAGTAAAATTTACCAAGATTGGCGCCTCAACCCGAGATAAAGTGCTGACCAGCACCGATACGGTGGGCAAACTAGCCAGTATCCCGCTGGTCGATATCACCGTTAACGCCCTAAACAAGAACAATACCTTCCGCAAAGCACTGGATAAGGGTTTTGGTGTACACCACCAGGCGCCAGTGCCCGAGTACCACAGTAAAACTATGCGCAAGCGCGTTGCGCCAATGGTCGATGCGACTGCACCCATTGAGCCAGTTGCCGCGGGCAACACCAAGGGCAAAGTAGCCCTCTATGTGACCTGTTACGGCAACTACAACAGCCCCCATCTGGGCGAAGATTTCCACAAAGTGTTTACCCACAACGGCATTCAGATTGATCTGGTGCCCAAAGAGCAGTGCTGTGGCATGCCCAAGCTGGAACTGGGTGATCTTCAGGCAGTGGCCAAACTCAAAGAAGCCAATATTCCGGTGTTGGCCAAGCTGGTAGACGAGGGCTATGACCTGATTGCCCCCATTCCCTCCTGTGTACTGATGTACAAGCAGGAACTGCCGCTGATGTTCCCGGATGATCCGGATGTCATCAAAGTGCAGCAGGCTTTTTATGACCCCTTCGAATACTTGCATCTGCGCCACAGGGCCGAGGCACTGAAAACAGACTTTAAGCAGTCTCTTGGGGATATTAGTTATCAGGTTGCCTGCCATCTGCGGGTACAGAATATTGGCCTGAAAACTCGGGATATTCTCAACCTGGTGCCAGAGACTAATGTCCATGCCATCGAGCGCTGCTCTGGCCATGATGGCACCTATGCAGTGAAAACCGAGACCCATGACAAATCAGTTAAAATTGCCCGCCCAGTGGTGCGCAAGGTCAACGAGCAGGACCCTGATTTCTTTATCAGTGACTGCCCCATGGCCGCAACTCATATTGGCAATCTGTCTGAAAAAGTCGAACAACCAGAGCATCCGATGACCCTGCTGCGCAGGGCCTATCAAATTTAAGGAATTGGCATTATGGCAAATTTAACCAGAGCAGATCTGTGGTCACTAGAGCAGTATGCAGAGAAGCGCCCAGACTTCCGCACCCAGGTAATGGCCCATAAAAAGACTCGCGAAGTCTGTATCGGTAACAACGCCCGGCTGTGCTTTGAAGATGAAACCACCATCCGCTACCAGATTCAGGAAATGCTGCGTGTAGAGCGTATTTTTGACGCCGAGGGAATCCAGGAAGAGCTGGATAGCTACAATCCGCTGCTGCCAGAGGGGCAAAACCTTAAAGCCACCTTTATGCTTGAATACGATGATATTGATGAGCGCAAGGTAATGCTGCAAAACCTCAAAGGTGTCGAGCGCCAGATCTGGGCACAGGTGGGTGATCGCCCTCGTATTGTGCCCATCGCAGACGAGGATATGGAGCGCGAGAACGAGGAAAAAACTTCCAGCGTGCACTTTCTAAGATACGAGTTCAGCGCCGATGATATTGCCGCGCTGCGCGCCGGCGAACCCTTTGCCATGGGCATAGATAACCCCCATATACAGCCTAATTCAGTGCTGCTTGAAGATCCGGTACGCAGCGCTCTAATCGCAGACTTCGCCTAATAGTTAAGGAACAAACTATTGTCTGATATCCTCAGTGAGATAAAAGCCGGCATAGGGTTAATCACACTCAATCGCCCCAAGGCATTAAATGCACTGTCGCTGGATATGGTGCGTAGCCTCTATAACCTGTTGATTGACTGGCGCAATAATCCCACCGTTGAAGCTGTGGCAATTCGTGGCTCTAACAAAGAGGGGCCTTTTGGCGCTTTCTGTGCCGGCGGCGATATTCGCTTTTTTTATAGTGCCGCCGTCGCCAATGACAGCGATCTGGAAGACTTTTTTACCGAAGAGTACCGCCTTAACCATCTGATTTTCACCTACCCCAAGCCCTATATCGCCTTTATGGACGGCATAGTGATGGGCGGCGGCATGGGCATCAGTCAGGGCGCCTCCATACGCATAGTCACAGAGCGCAGCAAACTGGCTATGCCAGAGACTAATATTGGCCTGTTTCCCGATGTGGGTGGCGGCTACTTTTTAAGCCGCTGTCCCGGGGCCAGCGGTGAGTATCTGGCTTTGACCGGGCAGATGCTGCTGGGGGCCGATGCCATCAGTTTGGGGCTAGCTGATAATCTGGCTGATAGCGCCTATATTGGCACCCTGTGGGATGATTTGACCACCGACCCAACCCTGTCTGTAGCCGATCGATTAAAGATCTTAGAAGAACGTTTAGAGGCTTCCACGCCCGTCTATCACCAACCCAGCTGGATGGATAGCGCCATTGATGCCTGCTTTGCCAAAGCCACAGTGTCCGGGATTGTGCAGGCACTAACCGATCTGGACAGCGACTGGGCCAATGCCTGTATAAAAACCCTGCGCCAGCGCTCGCCGCTTATGCTCCATGTGGTGCTGGAGCAGATACACCGCGCCCGCCATATGACCTTGGCCAATGATCTGCGTATGGAGCGCGATCTGGTGCGTCACTGTTTCCATACCAAGCACCTAAATCGCTCCGGCCATAGCAGCGAAACTGTTGAAGGCATTCGTGCCCTGGCTATAGATAAAGACCATAGCCCCCAGTGGAACCCCAGTTGTATTGAAGATATCACTGAGGAAATGGTTGCGCCCTTTTTTCACAGCCCCTGGTCAGATCAGGAACACCCGCTGGCCGATTTAACCTGAGCAAGCAATGTCTCTTCATGAAGAACAGATAACCTGCCCCTACTGTTGGGAATCGATCACCTTATTTGTCGACCCCTCAGAGTCCCAGACCTACACCGAAGACTGCTTTGTCTGCTGCCGGCCTATTTTGGTCTGCACTGAAGTCGACGAAGAGCATATTTCTGTGCAGGTCACTCAGGAGGATTTAGGGTTTTAGCCTCGGCTGAGATCACCAGACCCATTTCTCTGACCTGAATATCGGTTACCATGCGCACCTTTAGTGAGCTCGCAATCAGGAGTAACCCATGGCCCTTAGTGCCACCATCTGCAAAGCAGACCTGAATATTGTCGATATGGATCGACATTATTATCAGCAGCACAGCCTGACTGTAGCCCAGCACCCCTCGGAAACTGATGAGCGGCTGATGGTCCGACTGCTGGCCTTCGCCCTGCATGCCAACGAGTTACTCAGCTTTACCAAAGGCTTAAGTACCGATGACGAACCTGATCTGTGGCAGAAAAGCCTTAGCGATGAAATTGAGCTGTGGATTGAACTGGGCCTGCCCAGCGAGAAGCGCCTTAAAAAAGCCTGTGGGCGAGCTCAGCAAGTGATTGTCTACACCTATGGCACCGGCTCTGCCGAGCAGTGGTGGAAACAGATACAGCATCAGGTGGTCAGATTTAACAATCTCAGTGTTCGTCATATCGACAGCAGTGTCACTTTAGAACTGGCCAGCGGGATGCAGCGCAACCTCGATATCCAGGTCAGTATTCAAGATTCAGAGGTCACTTGGGACGGCGGCCAACAGACCCTGACCTTCACCCCAGAAGTTAAACTGTAAGCTGTAAATAACAACCTAAAAAATTTCTTAAATTGCGTTAATTTTGCTTTGCGTTTTGAGTATTCGGGTGTACGCTGCCGCCGGATTTCAGGAGGCGACAAAAAGCCCATGCCCGTTAGAACTATCGTCAGTATATGGCCGCTATTTGCAGGCCTCTCCCTTATTGGCCTCGCCGTTGGTGTGCAGGGCAGTTTGCTTGGTGTGCGGGCAGAAATCGAAGGCTTTGACGACTACCTGATTGGCCTGCTGATGTCCTGCTATTTTGCCGGGTTTTTAGCCGGGTCACTCCTGACCCCCAAGATGATTCAGCGGGTCGGGCATATCCGTATTTTTGCCGCACTGTCGGCGGTGGCATCAGTGACTATTCTGGTGCATTCAATCTATGTAAACCCCTGGGCCTGGGCACTGATGCGCCTGCTCACCGGGTTTGCATTTTCCACCATCTATGTGGTGTCCGAGAGCTGGTTAAATCAAGCCTCCAGTAATGCCAACCGCGGGCAGATACTGTCTATTTACACGGCCATTTTGCTGGCTGGCATCTGTGCCGGACAGTTTATGCTCAATGTGGCCAACCCCACAGAATTTACCCTGTTTATTCTGATCTCAGTAATGGTCAGCGTGGCTGCAGTGCCGATTCTATTATCTGTGATTACCACCCCCGCTATCGAAGAGACCGAGCGGGTTACTATGCGCCATCTCTGGTACCGCACCCCCATGGGTGTCACCGGTATTATTCTCTCGCAATGGGTGTCGAGCATTCTATTTGGCATGGGCGCGGTGTACGCCACTAAACTTAATTTTAGCGTCTATCAGGTAGCTAATTTTATGGGCGCCATGATGGCCGGGGGCATGATTTTGCAATATCCCATTGGCAAGCTGTCAGACATGATCGACCGCCGCTGGGTGATGGGTGTTGCCTGTTTATTTGCCGTGGCCTTTGCTCTGTTAATCAGCCGTGAATCCGAGGCATCGACCAAGCTGTATGTGCTGATTTTCCTATTTGGTGGCTGTTCACTGTCCCTCTATTCACTGGTGGTCGCACTGACCAATGACCACCTGCGCCCCGCAGAAATCGTACCCGCCAGCGGCACCATCGTTTTGATCGCCGGACTGACGTCAATCACTGGGCCTATCACTGCGGTCTTTTGGCTACAGATCTTTGGTGTGCAAAGTTTCTTTTTACTCCTGGCCGCCTGCCTGTTACTGCTGGCAGGCATCAGCATCTGGCGAGTACTGACCATTGAAGCACTGCCAAGCGAGTACAAGGTCGAGATCACATTGCAGGCAGCAACGGCGCCTGTGGGTACGGTGTTGCATGCGGAAGAGGAGATTGAATAGGTTGTTCAAGTGGTTTCAGAAACCAACATCCCAAGAGACCCATATCACTCTCACCTTGTGACTAACCTCTTGGCTTATGCCTACAGAATATCCAGCCTGGGTTCCCTACTAAACCGAGAATTTATTGGAATGTTATTTTGAGCAAGTTACGTAGTCAGATATTTGTCGCAGCAATGCTGCTGTTATCTGGCTTCTGTATTACCGAAGTTTTGGTGGCCGGGGATAAACACAATTTGGCCGTTTGTTCGCCATTCCGTTAGCTAAAATTGAGATACAATTTTTGGATCCTAAGTTTGCTGGATGCACAAGGTTTTAATTGTCTTCAGACAACCAGGAATTGAAACCGCGGCATCTAATCCTTAGAGTTAGCTATTACGTATACTAGGGCAAATAATAAAAATATTAAAAGGCCCTTTAAATGCGCTTATTACTCATTATCCCCACCCTGCTGTTATTAAGCGGCTGCGCTGAAAAATTTAATACTGCGGACTATCTACAGCTCAATAAAAACTACGATGTAGTTATCGAACGAGACCATCTGGGTGTGCCCCATATTATTGGTGAGCGCGATGTGGATGCGGCCTTTGGTTTTGCCTATGCTCAGGCGGAAGATAACTGGCAGATTATCCATGACAGCATTCCCTTCTACCGTGGTACCAATGCAGCCATTAATGGCAAAGATGCCGCTACTATCGATTTTTTGATTCACTGGCTGGGTATCTGGGAAGATCTGGATGCTGGTTATGAAACTGAGCTTAAGCCTGAAACCAGAGCCTATATTGAGGCCTTTGCCGATGGCATTAACTACTATGCCGCCCTGCATCCCGAAGAGACCAACCAGCGTCTGTTTCCTATTAATGGCAAAGATATTGTTGCTGGCTATATGCTGCGCCATCTGCTGTTTTACGGCTTTGATGCACCAGTTATTGAGCTATTTGAAGAGCAGCGAAAACACCCCATAAGCCGGGGTGGAGAAGCGGTCGCCGAGTCTGATAGCCGCAGCCATGGCGTCACCATTGGTGGCCTGCCCGTTGGTTCCAATGCTATGACTGTGTCCCCCTATAACAGCACCGACGGCTCTACTATGCTGGCGATTAATTCCCATCAGCCCACCACCGGCCCAGTGGCCTGGTATGAGGCCCATGTGCAGAGCAACGAAGGCCTAAATATTATGGGCGGGCTATTCCCCAGCAGTGTGACCGTTGGTGTGGGTTTTACTGAAAAT
>DDCQ01000002.1:0-1602 GCA_002334915.1 Porticoccaceae bacterium UBA2002 | reverse complement strand
CCAGTGACCCCAATCGCTACAGGCTGGATGGTGAATGGAAAACACTGGAATCCCGAGACATTACTATCGATGTCAAACTGATGGGCTTTCTGCCCTGGTCGGTCACCGAGCAAGCCTTGCGATCAGTGCATGGCCCAGTATTGCGCACCGACCATGGCACCTATGCGGTTCGCTATGCGGGCATGGGCGAGATGAGACAAGTAGAGCAATGGCTGGCCATGAACAAGGCACAGAATTTTGAAGACTGGCGCAACGCCATGCGCATGCATGCCTTTGCCAGCTTTAATCTGGTGTATGCCGACCGCGAAGGCAATACCATGTTTGTGCACAACAGCCTTACCCCCAACCGTGTTAGCGGCTATAACTGGGCCCATTACCTGCCCGGTGATGACAGCAGCCTGATCTGGGATAACTATATGCCCTTCGACAGGCTCCCTCAGGTAATTAATCCTGAATCTGGGTTTATTCATAGCGCCAACCAAAGCCCCTTTTATATCACCGCGGAAGGGTCTAACCCGGTTAAAGAAAACTATCGCATCGAAGATGGCTTCCCTACCCGCATGACCAACCGCGCTGATCGAGGGCTGGAGCTATTTGCTGAATTGGGCACTATCTCCGAGCAGGAATTTTTTGATATCAAGCACGATAAAAGCTTTAGTACTAAATCAAGGTCCATGGCGTTCTTGAATCAGGCACTGGAGCTTGATCTCAGCGACGGGGAGCAAAAGTATCGAGACGCCCAGCAGATTATTGCCAGCTGGGACCGCAATACCAACCTGAAAAATCGCGGTGCGGCCCTTAGCACCTGTGTTATTGGCAGCGAGTGGCTAGCCGAGCAAAAAGGCAAGCCGGAGCCAGATATTCGCGAAGAGCTTATCCGCTGTACCGATCGTTTGCTGAACAAGGTGGGTCGCCTTGACCCTGCATGGGGCGATGTGAGTCGACATATTCGCGGTGACCTTAATCTGCCGGTGGCCGGTGGCCCTGACACCTTGCGCGCTATTTATGGCATGGGTATGGAAGAAGACGGCTACCTGACCAATGTAGCCGGTGATGGCCTCTACTATATGCTGTCCTGGGACGCCGAAGGCCAGCAAAAGGTGCGTGGTATCCACCAGTTTGGTGCCGCCACACTGGATGAGACCTCGCCCCATTATGCCGATCAGGCCCAGGACTATGTGGACGAAGTACTGCACGACCCATTGTTTGACGCCGAGAAGCGCGCAACAAAAATCCAGCGCAGCTACAGACCTGGGGAGTAACCCCTGATCCATCCATGCTAGAATGGCGCCAATACTTTAAGCTCAGATACTGAGGCCCCATGTCTATTCAGTGGTATCCAGGCCATATGCGCAAGGCCAGCAACGAAATGATCGAGGCCCTGCCTCAGGTGAATATTGTTGTTGAGGTTCTGGACGCCCGCATTCCCTTCAGTAGCTCCAATCCCTTTATTCAGGGTCTGTGCACTGACAAGCCCTATATCAAGCTGCTCAATAAAACTGATCTTGCCGACCCGGCGATCACCCAGCAGTGGCAGGATTATTTTGAGCAACAGAGCAATACCAAAACCATGGCACTGGACTTAAAAAACCATGATCCCAG
>DDCQ01000082.1 GCA_002334915.1 Porticoccaceae bacterium UBA2002 | reverse complement strand
AAAAAGCCCACAGCGAGTAAAAAGCCAGCAACCAAAAGGGTCACCAAAGCCCCAGCTCGCAAGACCACCGCAATACGCGAGCGCTACAGCAAGACCCAGATAGTCAATGAACTGGCCACTAACTCAGGCTTAAATCGCAAACAGGTCAACACCCTACTCGACGAACTGGCGGTACTTGTCTCCAGACATGTTAAAAAACGCTCAGTGGGCGAATTTGTCCTGGCCGGCCTGATCAAAGTCACCACAGTAAAACGACCTGCCAAAAAAGCGCGCAAGGCCATCAATCCATTTACCGGCAAGATGACCGAATTCAAAGCCAAACCCGCGTCAACTGCCGTCAAGGTTCATGCCCTTAAAGGTCTTAAAGATATGGCCCAGTAATTAGCCCGGGAGTATCAGCAACAACAAAAGCCCCATCAACCTGATGGGGCTTTTTGTATCAGCCGCACTGAGCCAGGGCTCAGATTAAATGGTCCGCCAGACTATGGCGCAAATCAGTCAGCCGCTGCTGCAATAGCTGGTCGCTGTAACTAGCCGCCTCAACCGCACCCCAGACTGGGCCCGGCCAGGCAGCATCGGACTCAGTGCGCACCACATGATGCATATGCAACTGGGGCACCCGATTGCCAATGGTGGCTATATTCAGTTTGTCCCCCTGAAAGACATTATCCATTGTCTCCGCCAATACACAGGACTCCAGCAATAGCTGCTGACGGTCTTCGCCGTTAAGCTGGTAAATCTCTTTTACCCCCTCGCGCTGGGGCACCAAAATCACCCAGGGATAATTAGCATCTCTGCTTAACAGCGCCAAACAGAGAGTAAATTGACCAATTAATACAGTGTCAGCCTGCAATCTCTTATGTAACTCAAACATTTTGCTTATCTACTCCCCTTTGCTCTGTACCGCGACAGCTGCGCCCCGTAAAATGGCGTTTTTCTATTGCCAATAAAGTGTAAGAAAACTATGCGCGCCAGCCGATACCTGATCACCACCAAAAAAGAATCTCCTGCCGATGCCGAGGTTATCAGCCATCAGCTTATGCTGCGAGCCGGCATGATTCGCAAAGTTGCTGCCGGATTATACAGCTGGCTGCCCCTGGGTCTGCGGGTATTTCGCAAAGTCGAAAACATTGTGCGTCAGGAGATGGACAGATCCGGCGCCCTTGAGCTGATGATGCCTGTGGTGCAGCCTGCAGACCTGTGGGAAGAGTCTGGTCGCTGGGGACAGTTCGGCCCAGAGCTGCTGCGCATTAAAGACCGTCACGACCGGGATTTTTGTCTGGGCCCCACCCATGAAGAAGTCATCACCGATATTATTCGCAATGAAATTAGCAGCTATAAACAGCTACCGGCTAATTTTTATCAGATCCAAACCAAATTCCGCGATGAGCGCCGCCCCCGTTTTGGCGTTATGCGCACCCGCGAATTTTGCATGAAAGACGCCTACTCTTTTCACAGCAATGCCGAGTCGCTGCAGCAAACCTACGATCTGATGTATCAGACCTACAGCACTATTTTTACCCGCACCGGCCTGGTCTTTCGCTCCGTACTGGCCGATACCGGCAGCATAGGTGGCAGCCATTCCCATGAGTTTCATGTGCTGGCCGATTCTGGAGAGGACGCCATTGTGTTCTCTACCCAGAGCGACTACGCCGCCAATATAGAAAAAGCCGCGGCAGTGGCCAGCGGAACAGCAGCAACACCGGGTACAGGAGAAATAACCGAACTGGCCACTCCCGGCGTGCATACCATAGCCGAGCTGTGCCAGTTTATGGATACCCAGGCCACCCAAACGCTTAAAGCACTCATTGTTAGCGCCGAAAATGCAGAGGGTCAAACCCAACTCTATGGCCTGATGCTGCGCGGCGACCATGAGCTTAATGAAGTCAAAGCCCAGCACGCTCTGGGGCTGGCCAGCGAGATTACCTTTGCCAGCGAAGCACAAATCAAAGCCGCCCTAGACTGTGCGCCAGGTTCTCTGGGGCCGGTTAATCTCAATATGCCAATGGTGGTTGACCACAGTGCCGCCCAGCTCGCCGACTTTGTCTGTGGCGCCAATCGCGATGGTTACCATTTAACCAATGTGAACTGGGAGCGTGACTGCGGCGACTTTACTGTGGCAGATATTCGCAATGTGGTGGCCGGCGATCCCAGCCCCGATGGCAAAGGGGTTTTAGAGATTAAGCGCGGCATTGAGGTTGGCCATATCTTCCAGCTGGGTACCAAATATTCCGAGGCCATGAAAGCCACAGTGCTGGATGAAAATGGCAAAGAGCAACCCATGAGCATGGGCTGTTATGGTATTGGCGTAAGCCGCATTGTTGCCGCGGCTATTGAACAGAACCACGACGACAACGGCATTATCTGGCCCGACGCCATTGCGCCGTTCCAACTGGCCATTGTGCCCATCAATATGCACAAGTCTGAGCTGGTTAAAGAGACCTGCGAAAACATCTACCAAAAACTCAGCGACGCTGGCTATGAAGTGTTATTTATGGACGAGCCCAAGGCTCGACTGGGTGGCATGCTGGCCGATATTGAACTGATTGGCATACCCCACCGCATTGTTATTGGCGATCGGGGTCTGGAGGAAGGCACAGTGGAATATCGCAGCCGTCGGGAAACGGAAAACCAACATATAGCCATGGACAAGCTGGATGACTTTATTGCGGAAAACCTCAGAAAATAAAACAGAACCCAAGCATAAATTAAGGCAGGCAAGGGCCGCGGTTCTTGCCTGTCTGATTATTATCCTCTCCTGTACTTGG
>DDCQ01000109.1 GCA_002334915.1 Porticoccaceae bacterium UBA2002 | reverse complement strand
GAGCGAATTCGCTGCCTGTTATTTGTGGCTATTCGCAGTGCATTTCTGTGGCAGCAAATGGGCGGGACACGTATCCACCTTATGCTTTATCGCAAAAATCTGGTCAGACTGCTGCCCAAGCTATAGGTTTAATTTTCTCTGTTTGACTACAATTGAATTCTGAAATAAACCTGCAAATCCGGTATTATTCTCAGCATAAACTAGCCTTCAGACTGGAAGCCAATATGGACAACACCGCACTATCCTCGCTCACTGCTATTTCACCTATTGATGGTCGCTATGGCTCTAAAACGCAGAGGTTGCGAACCGTGTTCAGTGAGTTTGGTCTTATCCGCTACCGCGTGTTGGTCGAGGTGCGCTGGCTGCAGCATTTGGCGGAAAACCCCCAGATTACTGAAGTGGCTGCGTTTTCTGCCGAGGCCAATAGTCTGCTAAACAGCCTGGCCGAAAACTTTACTGAAGAGCAGGCTCTGCGCATCAAAGAGATTGAGCGCACCACCAATCATGACGTAAAAGCCGTTGAATATCTGATTAAGGAGACCATTGCTGACAATCAGGAGCTTCAGGCGGTCAGCGAGTTTGTCCACTTTGCCTGCACCTCTGAAGATATCAATAATCTATCCCACGGGCTGATGCTTAAAGAGGGTCGCGACCAGGTTATGCTTCCCGCCCTGCAGGCGATTGCCGATCAGCTGGCCGCTATGGGCAAAGAATTTGCTGCGGTTCCCATGTTGTCGCGAACCCATGGTCAAACGGCGTCACCTACCACTGTGGGCAAAGAGTTGGCCAATGTTGCCTATCGTCTGCAGCGGCAGATCGCCCAGATTGATCAGGTGCCACTGCTGGGCAAAATCAATGGTGCGGTGGGTAATTACAATGCCCATATCTCTGCTTACCCAGAGATTGACTGGGCTGCCAGTGCCAGGCAGTTTATCGAGCAGCTGGGTCTGGAATACAACCCCTACACCACTCAGATCGAACCCCATGACTATATGGCAGAGCTGTTTGATGGTTTGGCGCGCTCAAATACCATTCTTATCGATTTTGCCCGGGATATCTGGGGCTATATCTCTATGGGTTATTTCAAACAGAAAACCATTGCCGGTGAAGTGGGCTCATCAACCATGCCCCACAAGGTCAACCCAATTGATTTTGAAAATGCCGAGGGCAATATGGGTATTGCCAATGCCCTGTTTGGCCATCTGGCCAGCAAACTGCCTATATCCCGCTGGCAGAGAGATCTTACGGACTCTACAGTGTTGCGCAATATGGGCGTGGGCCTGGGTTACAACCTGATTGCCTATGCCTCCCTGGAAAAAGGCATTGGCAAGCTCCAGCTCAACAATGACAGGCTGGCTGCCGATTTGGACTCCAGCTGGGAAGTACTGGCGGAGCCTATTCAAACAGTAATGCGCCGCTATGGTATCGAAGAGCCCTACGAAAAACTCAAGGCATTAACCAGGGGCAATGTGATGGACCAGTCTACCATTCAAAACTTTATCGATACCCTGGACATGCCCGAGCAGGCCAAGGCTGAGCTCAGAGCTCTTACACCAGCCAGCTATATTGGCAGTGCCGAGCAGCAGGCTAGAGAAATCTGACTCTGATGAATCAGCAGTCAGCTGTGCTTGGCGACCTTAGCCCAGAGGAATTTCTTAGAGATTACTGGCAGAAAAAGCCGCTGTTAATCCGCAATGCCATTCCAGACTTTGAACCTCCCATTGACGGTGATGAACTAGCCGGCCTGGCCCTGGAGACTGAGGTTGAGTCGCGTCTGGTTGTTGGCACTGAGTGGCAGCTGGAGAATGGCCCGTTTACAGAGCAGCGCTTCCAAACATTGCCCTCCAGTCACTGGACTCTATTGGTTCAGGCGGTTGATCTATGGGTACCTGAGGTAGCGGCTCTACTGAGGGAATTTGCCTTTCTGCCACCCTGGCGCCTCGACGATATTATGGTCAGCTATGCACAAGATGGCGGCAGCGTAGGGCCTCATTTTGATTACTATGATGTATTTCTGCTGCAGGGAGCCGGGCAGCGCCGCTGGCAGATTGGGCAGGCCTGTGACGCGAGCAGCCCGCTACTGGAAAACACCGATTTAAAAATTCTCAGCCAGTTTAGGCCTACAGATGAATGGGTTCTTAACTGCGGAGATATGCTCTATATACCGCCTAAAATTGCCCATCATGGTGTGGCCCTGGGAGACTGCACTACCTTTTCTGTGGGGTTTCGGGCCCCCGCCGCGACGGAAATGCTCGATGACCTGGCCACCGAATTACTGAGCAGAGGCCTTGCTCCCAGCTATTTAACTGATCCACCGCTGACACCTGCAATGGCGACTGACAAAATACCGGCAGCCTATACTGCAAAAATAAAGTCGTTGCTGCTGGAGCTTTTGGAGGATGACCAGTTGCTGGCCGAATGGTTTGCCCAGTATATGACTGAACCCAAGTACCCCATGCTGACAGAAATAACCGGCGAGCAGCGGCGGGCCAGCATAGATAATCGCGATGCCTCTGGCGACCAGAGTCATTTTAAGAATGGCTTAAAGCTTGATTAAAATCAGCATAAGGCCCGGCTGTCTGTTCTAAACAGCCTACTGGCTCTGCGGCACAGCGCCAGAGCCCTCTCTGCGATAGTCCGAAGCACCAAACAATCTAGTTCCAGTTTTGCGCTGGATACTCTGAGTCGCCCCCAGACGCCCCGCCTCTGCATTGACCCTGTGGCCCATCTCTTTTAGCCGATTGATGGTATCTACAGACACTCCAGATTCGTAAAAGACATTGTCTGGCAGCCACTGGTGATGGATTCTGGGAGCGGCAGTGGCCTCGGCTACACCCATATCAAACTCTACAATATTGAGCAGTAGCTGCATGGTGGTGGTGATAATGGTGCTGCCGCCCGGGGTGCCGGTCGCCAGTACAGGGTCGCCACTGGCATCAAAGGCAATAGTTGGGGTCATGGAAGAAAGAGGTCGCTTGCCTGGCTCAATGGCATTGGCAACGCCGCCAACCAGGCCATAGCCATTGGGCGAGCCAGGTTTGGAAGAGAAATCATCCATTTCATTATTTAGCAGAAATCCTGCCCCGGCTACGGAGATACCGCTGCCATAGGAAAAGTTGAGGGTATAGGTATTGCTGACCACATTGCCCCATTTGTCCCAGGTGCTGAAGTGAGTGGTTTCGGTACTCTCTTTAATTGCCTTGGGGCTTGGCACCCCATCACTGAGGCCAGGTTTAATATCGGAGGAGCGGCTAGAGTGCAGAGGATCGACCTGATCGCGGAGCACGGCTGCATATTTCTTATCGGTGAGTTGCGCCACTGGTACCGGGAAAAAGTCCGGATCGCCAAGATAGAGACTGCGGTCTGCATAGGCCCGACGCATGGATTCCACCAGGCGATGAATGTAGTCTGCACTATTATGTCCCATATCACGCAGGTCCCAGCCTTCCAGAATATTGAGCATCTGCACCATATGCACACCACCGGATGAGGGAGGGGGCATGGTGCATACTTTAGTTACTCTAAACAGGCCACAGACCGGCTGGCGCTCAACCACCTGATAGTTAAGCAGGTCCTGATGGGCAATTAGACCGCCTGAATCCTCCATCTGGGCAATAATTAAATCTGCAGTTTTGCCCTGATAAAAGCCTTCCCGGCCAGCGCTGGCAATCCGCGATAGTGTCGCACCAAGATCCGCCTGCACCAGCTGCTCGCCACGCTGATAAAAGGCACCCTGGGGTTTAAAGAAATAAGCTTTGGTGACTGGGTGTTTTTGCAGGCGCTCTCCCCTGGCCATAAGTGAATCAGCGAGGTCGGCACTGACAGTAAAGCCGCCTCGGGCAAGTTCTATCGCCGGCTGCATTACCTGTTTTAATGTCAGTAGCCCATATTTTTCCTGAGCATGTATCAGGCCGGCCACAGTGCCGGGCACGCCAGATGACTCAATACTGTAGCGAGCCTTCTGATTATCCACATCTCCCTCCCTGTCGAGGAACATATCGCGGTGAGCCTCAGCGGGCGCCATTTCTCGATAATCGATCGCAATGGTTTTATTGGCTTCAGCCAAGTGCACCAGCATAAAACCGCCGCCGCCCAGATTGCCTGCCCGAGGCAGGGTTACAGCCAGTGCAAACCCTGTGGCCACAGCCGCATCCACTGCATTGCCCCCGACTGAGAGAATATCAGCGCCCACTCGGCTGGCAATGATCTCCTGAGAAACCACCATCCCAGTCTCGCTGATCACGGGATGAAAACGCGCCTTGGAGTCTAAAATAGCTGTGCCCCAGGCAACCACCGAAAAAAGGCCGCAGACTGCTGCAATAATATTGGCAAATAGGTTTTTCATAGTAGGCTCTGGCGTTGATAATCGATTGCTTAAATTGAGCCGCCATTTTTTATCAATTACCTTTATAAGGCAATCAAAAACGACAGCAAGCTATCAGTTTTAAGCAGATTTAGGCCAGAGGCTGGGCTGCAACAATCACTCCATTATTGTCAGCATAGAGGTATTCCCCGGGATGGAAGGTGACACCGCCAAAACTCACCGCGATATTCTGTTCCCCAATGCCTTTTTTCTCGGTCTTCATGGGGTGGACACCCAGAGCCTGGACCCCTATATCGGTAGCCATAATCTGGTCTATATCGCGAATGCAGCCATAGATAACCAGTCCAGCCCAGCCGTTTTGACTGGCCTGCTCAGCCAGCATATCTCCAAGACAGGCACGGCGCAGACTGCCCCCGGCATCCACCACTATTACCCTGCCCTCACCCGCGGTGCCAACCAGCTGTTTAACCACTGAGTTGTCTTCAAAGCACTTGACCGTGACAATCTGCCCCCAGAACTGCTCGCGGCCGCCAAAGTTGCTGAGCATAGGCTCCAGCACTTGCACCAACTCAGGGTACTGATCACATAGATCCGGGGTGGATTGCATACTGATTAACCTCGTGCCTTGACTTTTTGGCGATAGGCATGCAGCAGCGGCTCGGTATAGCCACTGGGCTGTTCCAGGCCTTTAAACACCAGATCACAGGCGGCCTGAAAGGCAATACTCTGGTCAAAATTGGGGCCCATACTGACATAGTCTGCATCGCCAATATTTTGCGCATCAACCACTGCGGCCATGCGCTGCAGTGTCTCTTTGATTTGCTCTGCAGTGCAAACGCCATGGTGCCACCAGTTGGCCATATGCTGGCTAGAGATACGCAGAGTGGCACGGTCTTCCATAAGGCCAACATTATTGATGTCTGGCACCTTGGAGCAGCCAACCCCCTGCTCTACCCAGCGCACCACATAGCCCAGCAGCCCCTGAGCGTTATTATCCAGCTCAAGCTGAATCTGCTTGGCACTCAATACGCGGTCTCCAAGAAGCGGAATATTTAAAATATCATCCACATCTGCAGGCGTTCTCTGAGCAATTTGGTCCTGCAGGCTAGCAACATCGACCTGATGGTAGTGCATAGCATGCAGCGTGGCTGCCGTTGGTGAGGGAACCCAGGCTGTATTGGCTCCGGATTTGGGGTGGGCGACTTTGACTTTCATCATATCTGCCATATTGTCCGGTACAGCCCACATGCCTTTACCTATCTGGGCCTTGCCTTTTAGGCCGCAGGCCAGACCTACGTCCACATTCTGATCTTCGTAGGCGTTAATCCAGGGCAGAGTTTTTAAATCCCCTTTTAGTGCAAAGGGCCCAGCCTGCATGCTGGTGTGAATCTCATCTCCCGTACGGTCCAAAAACCCAGTATTAATAAATACCACGCGGTCTTTGGCGGCGCGGATGCATTCTTTTAAGTTGACCGAGGTGCGGCGCTCCTCATCCATAATACCCACTTTGATACTATGCCGATCAAGCGCCAGGGCGTCTTCAATACTGTTGAACAGGTCATCGGTAAAGGCGACCTCCTCAGGCCCGTGCATCTTGGGCTTCACTATATAGATGCTGCCCGCTGTGGAATTATTTTGGCTGTCTGGCGTTTTGATGTCCTGTGACGAGATTAGGCTGGTAATCATGCCGTCCATAATCCCCTCGGGTACCTCAAGGTTATCGCCATAGAGAATCGCCGGATTGGTCATTAGATGCCCCACATTTCGCACAAACATCAGGCTGCGGCCACTGAGAGATATTTCAGACCCATCTGCCGCTGTGTATTGCCGGTGAGGGTTCATCCTGCGAACAAAGCTCTTGCCATTTCTGTGGATGGTCTCCTCCAGGTTTCCGGAGATAAGTCCCATCCAGTTACTGTAGGCCAGCGCCTTATCCTCGGCATCAACGGCGGCCACGGAGTCCTCGCAATCCATAATGGTGGTTAGTGCCGCTTCCAGAACAATATCCTTGACCCCCGCCCTGTCGGTTGCGCCGATTTGATGGCTAGAATCAACTTGAATTTCTATGTGTAACTTATTGTTTTGTAACAATATAGAGCTAGGAATTTCAGTATCGCCATTAAAGCCTACAAACTGCTCCTGCCGCTTTAGGCCGGTGCTTTGGCCGTCGGCCAAGCTAGCCTGTAAACCCTGACTAACCACCCTGTACCCAGTTACATCTTTATGGGACCCAGTAGCCAGCGGTACTGCCATATCCAGAAAGTCGCGCCCATAGTCGATTACTCTATTACCGCGAATCGGGTTGTAGCTACCGGCTTTTTCAGCGCCGCCCTCCTCGGAGATTACATCATTGCCATAAAGGGCATCATAGAGGCTGCCCCAGCGGGCGTTGACAGCATTCAGAGCAAAGCGCGCATTCATAATGGGCACCACCAGCTGAGGACCGGCCTGCAGAGCGATCTCACGATCGACATTTTTGGGGGCAATAGTAAAATCCGGGCCCTCGGGCACCAGATAGCCAATATCCTGCAAAAATGATTTATAGCGGGCAAAATCTGGCTGTGCCTGCTGCTGATGCCAGCTGTCGATCAGAGCCTGCAGGCTCTCTCGCTTTTTCAGAAGAGCCTGGTTGCGGGGTGCAAAGGTTTCTATAATCGCCGCAAAACTCGCCCAGAAATTATCTGCATCAATACCCACCTGAGGGCAGATACGATCTGTGACCAAGTCATATATTGGCTTGGCAATTTTAAGGCCTGAATGCTCTATTCTGGTTGTCATTTAATTAGTCTCCAGCCGTCCATTTACGTTAGACCTGAGAGTCTATTGACTGCAGGTTAATTTGCCAAATCTATGGCTGCTATCCTTGATATTCAGCAGGCTGATGCTAGATTCAGAGAATTACTTCAGTATCTCCACAGACACAGACTTGATGAGCTGCCGTAACCATTTATGGCCGGGATCGTGCTGCAACAGCGGGCTCCAAACCATCTTGAGGCGCATGCGTTCAATCTCAAATGGCGGATCTAGAATGACCACCTTGCTGCTATTGGCGATAGATTTAGCCGACATGCTGGGAATGGTAACAATCAGATCGTCCTGTTCAGCCAGCAACAGGGCCGCTTGATAATGCCGGGTGAACAGCGAAATATCTCGTTTTACACCCTGCTTGCTCAATGCCTCGTCGACCCAGCCAAGTCTCTGCACATCATCGGGGGTCATGCCCACGCCTACCCCCATGCCGGTTTTGCTCACCCAGACATGCTTGCTCGACAGATAGCTCTCGAGGCTCCATTTATCTTTGACCGGGTTATTTGCGCTCATTACGCAGCTAAAGCTATCGTCCCACAGATGCACCTGATGAAAGGATTGAGGTAGTGAATCAAATCGATTGATCACCATATCCACCTTACCCCGCTCAACATCGTGAAAGCTCACGTCACTGGGGGTCATAATATCCAGGCGAATATTGGGCGCCTGCTGACGCAGCTGTCGCAGCAATACAGGCAGCAGTGTCGATTCCGTATAGTCACTGGCCATAATGCGGAAAATCCGGTTCGACGCCAAAGGCTCAAATTCAGTTTTGGGCAAGATCACCTGCTCAGCGGCGGACAGCACTTTGCGCACCATTGGCTGCAACTCAAGCGCCCGATCCGTGGGAGTCATACCGTCGCTGGTACGCACCAGTATCGGATCGCCAAACAGATCCCGCAGGCGCCTGAGACTGTTGGACATGGCCGGCTGGCTAATCCCTAATTCCTCTGCAGCTCGGGTCACATTGCACTCTCGCAGTAGCACATCCAGATAGACAAGAAGGTTTAAATCGACTCTTGATATATTCATTTAAATAATGCCCGCAATAAAAGCTATTGATTAGATTTATGGCCCCATGATACCTAAACTACTCGTTTAGTCAAATAAGCAATTTATTGTTAATAAAAAAACAAGGGGTTATAGATGTCGACTTACCAAAGCAACATTGCTGCAGTGTCAAAGCTCAAAGAAGAGCAACCAGGCTGGGGAGCAATTAGCCCAGAATCCGCCGCTCGCATGCGCCTTCAAAACCGCTTTCAGACCGGTTTAGATATTGCCCGCTACACGGCAGGCATTATGCGTGCGGACATGGCTGACTATGATGGTGACTCATCGGCCTATACCCAGTCTCTGGGCTGCTGGCACGGTTTTATCGGCCAACAAAAGCTGATATCCATCAAGAAGCACTTTGGTACCACAGACAAGAAATACCTCTACCTGTCCGGCTGGATGGTCGCAGCGCTGCGCTCTGAGTTCGGTCCATTGCCCGATCAGTCAATGCACGAAAAGACTTCTGTGGCCTCACTGATTGGAGAGCTCTACACCTTCCTTCGTCAAGCAGATGCCCGCGAACTTGGCGGCCTGTTCCGCCAACTGGACAGTGCCCAGGGCGACGCAAAGACTGCCATTCAGGATCAGATCGATAACTTTCAAACCCACGTGGTGCCGATTATTGCGGATATTGACGCAGGTTTTGGCAATGCCGAAGCCACCTATCTGATGGCCAAGCAGATGATTGAAGCTGGCGCCTGCTGCATTCAGATCGAAAACCAGGTCTCCGACGAGAAACAGTGCGGTCACCAGGACGGCAAGGTAACAGTGCCTCATGAAGATTTCCTGGCCAAGATCAATGCGGTTCGCTATGCCTTCCTTGAGTTGGGTGTTGATGAGGGTGTGATCGTAGCACGCACCGACTCCCTGGGTGCTGGCCTGACCAAACAGATCGCTGTAACCCGCGAGCCCGGAGATCTTGGTGATCAGTACAATTCATTTCTGGATGTTGAAGAAATCTCTCCAGCCGACATGCAAAATGGCGATGTGGTTATTAATCGCAATGGCAAACTGGTGCGTCCCAAGCGCCTGCCCAGCAACCTGTTCCAGTTTAAGGCAGGTACAGGCGAAGCTCGCTGTATTCTCGATAGCATTACCAGTCTGCAGAATGGCGCTGATATGATCTGGATTGAAACCGAGAAGCCCCATGTTGGCCAAATCGGTGCCATGATGGATGAGATTCGTAAAGTGGTGCCCAATGCCAAACTGGTTTACAACAACAGTCCATCATTCAACTGGACGCTTAACTTCCGTCAGCAAATCTTTGACGCAATGTCTGAAGCTGGAGAAGATGTCTCTGACTACGATCGCGCTGATCTGATGAATGTGAACTATGACGATAGCGCCCTGGCTGCTGCTGCCGATGAAAAGATTCGTACCTTCCAGGCAGATGCCGCCAAGCACGCGGGTATATTCCATCACCTGATCACCCTGCCCACCTACCACACAGCAGCGCTGTCTACCGACAATCTGGCTAAGGAATACTTCGGCGAGCAGGGCATGTTGGGCTATGTTGCCGGTGTTCAACGCAAGGAAATCCGTCAGGGTATTGCCTGCGTCAAGCACCAGAATATGGCTGGTTCAGATATGGGGGATGATCACAAAGAGTACTTTGCAGGTGAAGCAGCACTAAAGGCCTCTGGCAAAGACAACACCATGAATCAGTTCTAGGGCTTCCTGGAACAGCTTCATTAGCCCGCTACCTGTGGCTATCAAAGACGGCTTATATCTCAACTGGGTATAAGCCGTTTTTTTAGTTAGCGTTTAAAGCAAAAACCTTTATAGAAATAGAACACAAGGCCACAGAGAACCAGATCGATAATCTCTATGGGCTGCTTAAGCTCCTCGATAAAAAAGTCAATGCCTTCACTAAATGTCTGTCCAGAGACAAAGCTAAACAGAGCAGATATCAGCATAACCACGACCACTGTACCGGCAATCTCAAAAAATGTTCGGAACTGGTAATCCATCACCCTCTCCACTATGAGTTATATTTTTACAGGGATAAAACCTATTATCCTTAATTGTATAGACTCATAGATCCGCTTTTAGTGCCCCGGCAATTTAAGCAGCATCCTGAGATGGCTAACAGAATTTTTGAAGCTGATAAATTGCGCCTACCAGCAAAATCGAGGCAGATTAATTCTCGAAAATCGGTATAATCATCGCCTGCGTATCAACCCCATTAAACCAGCTTGAGCGATCCCAGTTGAATACAGAATTTCTTGGCAAAACAGTCTCCGGCCCATTCACAATCCCCTCCGGTATTGTCACCACAGCCACCTCAATTATTCAGTATATGTTTGATCATATGCCACAGATCGGCGTGATCACCACCAAGAGTGTCGGCCCAGAACCCAGAGCGGGAAATAGAGAGCCTGTCTACAGTCAGTATGCGCCCGGTTGCTTTGTCAATGCCGTGGGCCTGACTAACCCCGGAGCCCGTCTAGCGGCTGACGCCATGGCCAAATTGCGAATCCCGGAAGATCGCTTTCTGCTGGTGTCTATCTTTGGTGGTAGTGTCGAGGAATTTGTCGAGGTCGCCAAAATTATGGCCCCAGTGGCCAACGGCCTGGAGCTTAATCTGTCCTGTCCCCACGCCAAAGGCTACGGCATGGCCATGGGCCAGGATCCAGAGATGGTAAAAGAAGTCACAGCCGCAGTTAAAGCGGTTGTGGATATTCCAGTCATCCCCAAACTAACCCCCAATACTGACAATATCGGCGAAATCGCCCTGGCCGCAGTCGCCGGTGGTGCAGATGGCCTCTGTGCCATTAACACAGTGGGTCCAGGCTATACCTCTTCCCACGGTGAGCCAGTGCTAAGCAATGGCGCCGGCGGCATGTCTGGAAAAGGCGTATTGCCCATTGCCCTTAAATGTGTACGCGAAATTGCCGCCGTAACCGATGTGCCTATTATTGGCTGCGGTGGCGTCAGCAGCGCAGCAGACACCAGAGAGTTCTTAAAGGCAGGCTCCACCATAGTCGGCGTAGGTTCGGCTCTAACCGGTATGACTACCGATGAAATTGGCAGCTACTTTAACCAGCTGGAATCCGATCTCAGTTTTGACTCGGATAAAGCAGAAGGCCATATTCGCTACGATATAGATATGGACTTTGCTCCAGTGGTTTTGGTTGAAAACAAACGGGTCTGTGATGATATCTGCGTACTGACCTTTGACCGCAAGATTAATATTCAGGCCGGAGAATTTGTTTTCCTCTGGGTGCCAGGCCTTGGCGAAAAGCCTTTCTCTGCTCTGGCCGATGACCCATTTCAGCTAGCGGTGATCGATGTGGGTATCTTTACTCATGAATTGATGGATTTGGCTGTAGGCACTGAAGTCTATGTGCGCGGACCCCATGGCATACCAGTGGCTCCACCTGAGGATGCCAAGATTATGGCGGTGGCCGGCGGCACAGGCCTCGCCGCTGTCTATCAGCTGGCCAGAGACTTTGGCAATGCCGAAATCTTTACCGGTGCCCGCACTGCCGAGCGTCTCTACTACCTCGAAGAATGTCAGCAAATAGCTGAGGTACATGTAGCCACTGATGATGGCAGTCAGGGTTTTAAAGGTGTGGTCACAGAACTATTGCGCGCCCGCCTGCAGGAGATGACTCGGGCTGAGCTGGATAAGCTGGTTTTCTATAACTGTGGGCCTGCGCCGATGGTGCATGCAGCCGCAGCTGTGCAGCGAGAGTTTTGTGACGATGACCAGATCTTTAGCGCCATTGATTATCTAACCAAATGCGGCGTGGGTATCTGTGGTGCTTGCGCTGCGCCGGATGGTCAACGTATCTGTGTAGATGGGCCATTTTTACAGGGATCTCCCGCAAGACCAGAAGCAAACTAGTGCATCTCAGATTTACCTTGGATTGTCGGCTAACCTGTGCAATTAGGCCTCCAAGACACGACGTGAATACGTCCCTGTAGTCTCGAGGCCAGCATCCCTGCTGGCCACGGTCTTGGAGGCCTAATTGCACAGGTCAGCCTAGATCGAGCGAGATTTTAGGGAAAGAACGATTCGCCTTTGGCAGCCATTTGGCGAAGCCTTTCAGTAGGACGATAGAGTTCGCTTAAATGTGCGTATTTATCACCGCGATCGACTATAGATTGCAGGCCCTCTTCGTCCATCCAACGACAGATTCCCCCTCTAAATGCAGGGAAGCCAACACCGTAAATTAGCGCCATATCAGCTTCAGCCGGAGAGGCCACAATGCCCTCCTCCAGACAGCGCACCATCTCCATAGCCATGGAAACCAACAGGCGATCAACGATCTCATAGGCATCTACCTGATGGGCTGGTCCAGCAATAGATTCCAGCAGGGCCACAGCCTCAGAGTCCACCAGCTTAGCTGGCTTACCCTTTTCATTAAGCTCGTATTTATAGTAGCCAAGGCCATTTTTCTGCCCCAGGCGACCAGCACCGTGAATGGTTTCTGTGGGCCAGTTATCACCCTTGATATAGCGCTCAGGCAGGCCCTCTATCATTGAGCTGTAGCAATGGATGATGGTATCAATACCAATCACATCCATAAGATAGGCCGGCCCCATAGGCAGGCCCCAGGCTTCCATCACCTTATCGACCTGCTGAAAATCAGCGCCTTCTTTTAGCAGAATCTCCAGACCAAAGGTCATGGCAAAGAGTACACGATTGACCAGAAATCCTGGGCAATCATTGACCACAATCGGCTTTTTACCAAGACCCAAAGCATAGTTGCAGACTGCTGCTATGGTTTTATCAGAGGTTTTTACGCCACGAATAATCTCTACCAATTTCATGGCGTGCACGGGGTTAAAGAAATGCATACCACAGAAATTTTCCGGGCGAGCCAGAGACTCAGCCAAGCGATTAATACTAATTGTTGAGGTGTTAGAGGTAATTACTGCAGAAGTTGATACCTGGGATTCGATAGCAGGTAAAACCTGTTTTTTAACCGACTCCAGCTCCACCACTGCCTCCACCAGCATATTGCAATCGGCGATAGTCTCGTCTTCCAGAGTAGGTGTTATTTTGTCCAGGATTTGCGCTGCAGCCTCCTCAGTCAGTTTGCCCCGTTTAACCGACTTGCCCAGCAGCTTATTGGCTTCACCGATACCCAGCTCCAAGGCTGGCTCGGCAATATCTTTCATCACCACGGAGAAACCCCTAACGGCATTCTGGTAGGCAATGCCTCCACCCATGATACCGGCACCAATCACACCAGCCTGAGCCACTGGAGGTAACTTCTCACCCAGTGCCGCCGCGTAGCCCTTAGCTGTCTTGGCAATAAACTGATCATTGAGGAACAGGCCAACCAGAGCGCGGGCCTGAGGGGTTTGTGAAATCTCATAAAAGGCAAGATTCTCGAGGCCTATAGCCTCGTCACGGGCCACAGTCGCGGCTTTGGTCATTAGCTCAACCACCTTTAAAGGGGCGGGATAATGGTTGCCAAACGAACCCTGTATCATCCCCTGAAACTTTTCAGACATGCTGCTTAGCAGCTCAGGGGGATCAGAAAGTGCGCTGTGTTTCTGGCTGCGACGGGCGCTGTAATCGCGACTGCCATCGGCAAGTTCTGCCAACAGTTTAAGAGACTCCTCACGCAGCAATTCAGGTGCCACAACACTATCTACTGCACCTGCTGCCAGTGCAGTCTCAGGCTTTTGCTGATTGCCCGACGTCACCCACTGCACTGCAGTCGAGAAACCAATCAAACGGGGCAGCCGGACAGTGCCACCCCAACCGGGCAAAATACCCAGACCAGTTTCTGGCAATCCCACAGCGGCACTTGACGCGATTACTCTGCTATCACAGGCTAAGCAGACTTCAAACCCACCACCCAGGGCAAAGCCGTTAATAGCCGCCACAGAGGGAAATGGCATATCTTCAATCTGTGAGAAAATCCCATTGGCGCGCTGAACCCCTAGCAAAAAATCTTGTTTGGACGCGGAGAACATATCGGCAAATTCAGTGATATCTGCGCCCACCACAAAACCCGACTTGCCACTGGTCAGCAATAAACCGCGAATGTCAGCAGCGCCCGACAGAATATCCACGGCCTGCTGAAGCTCGCCCAGAGTCTCCTGGTTAAACTTATTGACTGAGCCGGACTGGTTGTCAAAATTAACTTCTGCAAAGCCATTTTCAATGGCCTTAAGGCTTAGGGTTTTTCCGCTATACATAGATATTCTCAACGACAGTTATTATGTTATGGGCTGTATTCTAACTTTGTAAAAAGTTTAGTCTATGATTTACTGCAACTGAATATCCGGTATCAAAAACAGTAGGCTAAAGCTGATATGAATCTGCGCGAGACAATGCAAGCTGAACAACGGTTAAAGGCTCTTTTTCAGCAGGCTCAGGGCTATGCTTTTGAGTATGCGGAGGGAGTTACAGATCGCAATGTGTTTCCAACCCAGGATGCTATCGCAGATCTAGAGCAGTTTGTTGAAGATATGCCAGGCCAGAGTGGCGATGCCAGCAGTATTCTCCAGCAGCTGCACCAGTATGGGTCCCCTGCCTCGGTCGCCCAGACTGGCGGTCGTTATTTTGGTTTTGTTAATGGCGGCATTATCCCGGTCACTCTGGCCACCAAATGGCTGACGGATTTTTGGGACCAGAATACTGCATTGCAGGTCATGTCCCCTATTACCTCCAAACTTGAAGAAGTCTGTGAGCAGTGGCTGCGGCAACTATTGGGTCTGCCAGAAACTACCGTCGCTGGTTTTGTTAGCGGCACCTCCTCGGCAATCTTCTGCGGACTGGCAGCAGCCAGGCTGCGCATCTATGCCAACCAAGGCTGGGACTTTAATAACCAGGGCCATAATGGCGCTCCACCGCTTCGAGTTATTGCTGGCCGTCATACTCATGGGGCCGTGGTTAAAGCCATAGCATTGCTGGGATTTGGTCTGGATAACATTGAATGGGTTGAGGGTGATGATCAGGGCCGTATTGATCCCACCGCTATGCCAACACTGGATCATAGCTGCATTGTTGTGTTGCAGGCCGGCAATGTAAATTCCGGGGCCTTTGATCCCTTTGAAGAAATCTGTGACAGGGCCAATAAAGCTGGCGCCTGGGTGCATATCGATGGTGCCTTTGGGCTCTGGGCTGCCGGCACAGAGCGGCTTAAATATCTTACTAAGGGCATGGACAAAGCCCATTCATGGTCTGTGGATGGGCATAAAACATTAAATACTCCCTACGACAGCGGTATTCTGCTATGTCGCGATAAAGAGGCACTGATTACTGCACTTCAGGCCTCTGGGGCCTATCTAACCTCAAACTATGGCGATAAGCGGGATGGCATGATGTACACCCCAGAAATGTCCCGACGTGCACGAGCTGTGGAGCTGTGGGCGGCGCTTAAGTATCTGGGTAAAACTGGCGTCGATGAGCTGGTCTATGGCCTGCATCAGCGAGCAGTACAATTTGCCAATGAGCTTAGAGCCGCGGACTTCGATATCCTCAATGATGTGGTCTTTAATCAGGTGATTGTATCGCCGAGCACTGAGGACAAAATTACCCAGCAGATCCTCGAATATATTCAGGCATCGGGAGAATGCTGGGTGGGCAGTTCAGTTTGGCAGGGTAAAAAAGTAATTCGTATCAGTGTCTGCTCCTGGGTTACCAGCGAGCGGGATATCAGTCGTTCCGCCCTCGCCTTTGTTAAGGCCCGCGAAGCTATTTGCGCAAAATAATCACATCAGCACCAATAAATTCAATACTGGAATCCCATAGTTTCGCCAGGTAACTAAAGGTGGCCACTGAGAAAAAGCTGATATGGGTGGCGTCATTTTTATAGTGCCAGCTGGCAAAACTGTGCCGATCCACGACTAGCTTGGTCATTAAGCCAAGATAACCGCCGGGACGAAGCAAGCCCCAGAGCCGGTCCAATTCCTGCCTGGGATTGGCAAGGTGCTCAACCACCTCAGTGCTGGTAATAAAGTCGTATTGTTGCTCCAAGGCCTGGGGGTAATCAGCATAGTAGATATCATAGAGCTCCATCTGGTGGCCCTGCTCCTCCATCATCACAGATAAAGTTGGCCCCGGGCCACAGCCAAAATCCAGCCCCTGACTCTGTGGCTTTAGGCGCTCGATCATGGGCGCTGCCAATCGACTGAGGAATACACGGTAGCCGCTATCATTCGGGGTATTTTGATGCTGGTCATAAATAGCTTTTTCATCCGCTGGACTAAGCTGCTGATTTCTGGGCACAAACACTAGAGAGCAGGTAGAACATTGTAGGTAGCTTCTGTTTTGATCCATATGGTAGTCCGCGACAAAATGCCCAGAGCAGAGCGGGCACTGAGGGCCCCCTCGAGATAAGTCCATACCCTGTTACCTAAGCCAATGTCAGAGGCATTGAGTACAGACGTTGACCAGTCGCCTGATAAACGGCATTGGCAACAGCTGGCGCTATAGGCGGCAACCCCGGTTCACCTACTCCACTGGGCGCCTGCTCAGTCTCAACAATCAAAACATCCACTGCTGGCGCTTCGTTGATGCGCAGTATTTTATAATCATGGAAATTGCTTTGCTTTACCGCGCCATTTTCGATTTCTATATCCCCATATAGCGCAGCTGTCAGGCCGTACATAATGCCCCCCTCGATCTGGGCGCGAACAATATCCGGGTTAATGACCGCTCCGCAATCAATAGCGCATAACACTCTATGCACGCGTATTTTACTGCCTTGAATGGATACCTCTGCAGCCTGGGCTACAAAGGACTGAAAAGAACCATGGGTGGAAATACCTATATGGTGACCTGCAGGGATATCCCATTGCTTAAGTCCCTGCTCAACAGCTTCCAGAACGCCCAGCAGCCGCGGATTGTTTTGCAAGTTGCGGCGGCGAAATTCAAAGCTATTGAGCCCTGCCATCTCCGCAAGTTCATCCATTAATGTCTCTTTGGCAAAGGCGGTAAAAGAATGCCCCACTGAGCGCCAGGCCGCCAGCGGCAGGCCATGATTGACTGAAATATGGCGCAGTTGCTTATTGGGAAAATCATAATCACTGACCAGCCCCTCGACTCCGCCACTGTCAATCAACCAACCGTCATAGAGATTCTCTGTGGCGCTAAGCATCAGGTCATTCAACAGTTTTGGGGTGCGGGGCAGTTCCCCAGGCAGAACGCCTGCCAAGGTATCTGGAGCCAGATCGCCGCCGACACGAGTTGCATCCCAGGCAGTAACCTTGCCCTCAGCATCTATTCCGGCGTGCAACTGCATAATAGATGCTTGGCGAAACCAGCCATTTTGCAGATCATTTTCTCTTGTCCAGACCAGCTTGATGGTCTTGTTTGTCGCCACTGCAACCTGAGTGGCTTCGGCAATATGACTCAGCTGGGCTCTGCGGCCAAAACCACCGCCAGAGAAGAGGCTGTTGACTGTTATATTGTCTACCGACAGTCCCGAATGACGTGCCACTAGCCCTCTGGCAACACCGGGAGACTGGGTTCCGGCCCAAAGTTCAGCCTTGCCATCGCTAATTTTAACAACTGCGTTAACAGGCTCCATAGGCGTATGGGCCAGGTAAGGTGTCCAGTAATCCCGCCGCACCTGCATGGAAGCTTTGCTTAAACCCTCTGTAATACTGCCTTCGGTTTCAGTGGTCCCTCTATCGCTCTCTAGTGCGGATTGATAATCAGCACGGATATCCCCATTGCTGAAGTTAGCCAAGTCTGGCTGGTCCCATATAATATTTAATGCTGCAACAGCCTTCTTGGCTTTCCAGAAAGAGGTGGCTACAACGGCTACACCCGAATCAATCCGCACAATATCAGTTACTCCTGACATGGCTCTGGCGGCGCTATCATCAAGATTATTGACTGTTCCTCCAGCCACCGGACTGCGGCTAACCATAGCGTAATACATATCTGGTACAGCTATATCCATCCCAAAAATGGCGGTGCCAGTGGATTTGGCAAGGGCATCAATACGAGTCATGTCTTTGCCAATATACTTAAAGTCGGCCTTGGCTTTTAATGGTGTCTCGCTAGGCAGTTCTAGGGTTTGGGCTGTGGCAATAAAATCACTGTATCTGTGGCCCGTTCCATTACTCAGAATATAACCATCTTCTGTGCTGAGTGACTCAGCTGCTACCCCAAGATCCATTGCAGCAGCGGTCAAAAGTAATGCTCTGGTATCTGCAGCCACCTGGCGCAGCGGTAAATAATGCACCCGCATAGATGAGCTGCCGCCTGTGCCCTGAACCCAGTATTCTGGATGTCTGTAATCATCATGAACTGAGGCAAATTCCACCTGAATTTTGTCGACTGGCACATCAAGTTCTTCAGCAACCAGGGTTGCCAGCCCCATACTGATACCCTGGCCCATTTCGTCCCTGGGGCTGTAAAAGATAATCTGGTTGTCCTGGGTCAGCTGAATAAAGGCATTGGGCGCCATGGCGCCATCGCCAGGTATAACTGCTGGTGAGTTGCCATCAGGCGTTGCTACATAACCGATTAAAAGACCACCGCCAATCAGCCCTGTAGCCTTAAGAAACCCACGTCTGCTCAGTTTGATCGCACTCATGATTGAATACCCTCTGGAGCTTTAGCCGCAACTGGTGTTGCCAGTTGCACTGCGCCGGATTGCCCCTGCTCTGCAACCGACAATATGGCCTGCTTGATTCTTGGATAGCAGCCACAGCGGCAGATATTGCGTTCCATAGCCGCTTCTAACTGAGCTTCGTTGGGGTTGGGGTTATCTGTTAGCAGCGAGGCTGCGCTCATAATCTGACCAGATTGACAGTAGCCGCATTGAGGTACACCCTGCTCGACCCAGGCCTGCTGCAACGGATGCAGATTATCCGGAGTACCCAGACCTTCAATTGTAGTCACCGTTTTGCCGGCCACTGCGGTGATCGGCAAAACACAGGTTTGTTGGGCACTGCCGTCGATATGCATGGTGCAGGCACCGCACTTAGCTATGCCACAACCAAATTTTGACCCGGTTAATTTAAAGGTATCTCTAACAACCCACAGCAATGGCGTATCTGGTTCATCATCGGTTTGAACCACTTTGCCGTTGAGAATAAATTCGATCATGACCGCCTCTGAATACTTTCTATTATTATTTGGATGAGTTTACACTGACGCTCTGCATGGTTATACGTAGTTTGTTAATGTTGGTATTTACTTTCCCTATTAAAATTGCCAGATGTGGTGAATTCGCATTGACGCAAACCGGCTCTGTCAGTATTATGCGCGCTCTCGAAAGAGACCGCATGGAGACACATTCGGGGATTAGCGCAGTCTGGTAGCGCGCCTGCTTTGGGAGCAGGATGTCGGGGGTTCAAATCCCTCATCCCCGACCATTTGTCGGCTTTTATTGTGCGCCCGTAGCTCAGTTGGATAGAGCAACGGCCTTCTAAGCCGTGGGTCGCAGGTTCGAATCCTGCCGGGCGCGCCACTTTACCAAGTCGGTTACGTCAGCGGCAGTCAGCTCTTAATGGTGGACGTAGCTCAGTTGGTAGAGCCCCGGATTGTGATTCCGGTGGTCGCGGGTTCAATCCCCGTCGTCCACCCCATTTTCTCTGTTTAAACGCCTTTACTTACTGCTGATCTTGTCGATCATTGCCGCAATTGAGTCCCGAGCATAGGGCTGATTAATCGACCATATCTGTTCTCTAGTTTCCACATCTAATATTTCTTTATGGCTATTAGTGCCACCAGCCTGACGTAATGTCTGCTTAGTCCGCAGTAACAACTCTTTCGGTAGATCGCGAATATTGACGGTAAAGGCAAATGCTTCTTCGACAAGTTTATCCGCTTCGACACATTTCCAGGCCAGACCCTTCTCTACTGCTTCCCTGCCGCTAAGGGACTGAGAAAATAGCAGCATACCAGCCGCGGTATTCCAATTAACCAGCTGGCGCAGCATCCAGGTATTGCCGCCGCCGGGATGAAGACCCAAGCCAAAGAATCTGGGCTCAAAGCGCGCCTGCTCGGTGACAATACGCACATCACAACCCACAGCCATATTAAATCCGGCGCCCACAGCTGGGCCATTAATGGCAGCAATGGTGGGTATTGAACAATTGGCGATACTCAAAAAGCCGCTGTAGATAGCCTCCAATATTTCTTGGTTGGGCGTTAAGTCAGTTAGCTGACCTCCGGCGCAGAAAGCGCGACCAGTACCTGTCACAATAAGAGCCTTTACCTCAGGATGCTGTTCCGCTTGCGCCACATAATCGACAATCTGCCGGCAGACCTCCATGGTCAGCATATTGCGCTTGTCTGGGTTATTGAGGGTAATCAGTGCGACATTGTCGCGGACTTCAAAGAGCACTAGTGACATAAATTGTTCCCGTAAATGGTTCCTTTAATTTGTTCTTTCAATATAACAGCGGCCAAGGATACCATTAGCCCTGTCAGTAATGAATCAGGCTATGGTAATGATCCATCCCAGCAAATTGGTAGCCCACCGAGGCTATCAGGCGAAGTACCCGGAAAATACTGCGCTGTCTTTAATAAAAGCTATTGAAGCCGGTGCGCTGTTTATTGAGCTGGATGTGCAGTTTAGCGGTGATCGGTTACCGATTATTTATCATGATACTGACTTGCAGCGAGTGAGTGGCCGGTCGGGGTCGGTATTGACCGCAACCAGAGATGAGTTGCTATCTTGCCCGGCTTACGAACCACAGCGGCTGGGTGATACATTTAAAGGTGAAAAGATTTCTCCGCTCGAAAGTCTGGTGGATATTCTTGTGGCCCAGCCTGAAGTCACTGCCTTTGTTGAGTTAAAAGAAGAATCTATAGAACACTGTGGTCGGGCGTTGATTATTGAGTCTGTACAGCAGATTCTGCAGCCAGTCGCCCAGCAGACAGTGCTGATGAGTTTTGACTATCCCCTGGCCATCGCTGCACGGGCAGCCGGTTGGCCCTGGGTTGGAGTTGTATTGCAGAGCTGGGATGATTTAAACCACGCCGATGTGGCGCTAGCGCGACCAGATTATATCTACAGCAACCATACAAATATTCCCGAGGATTGCGATTTAACCAGCATCCCTGCACTGAGCAATGCTGTGCTGGTTACATACGAAGTGGGAACCTCTGAGCTGGGCCAGAAGTTACTGGCCCGCCATGTTGATATGCTGGAAACCTTTGAAATAGAGGCTTTGCAAAGCCCCTGATAAGCATCTAGCTGCGACGCCAGGTGGTGCCCTCACGGCTATCTTCAAGGACCACACCCATAGCCAGTAAGTCCTCTCGAACCTGATCAGCTCCAGCGTAATCCTTATCGGCTTTCGCCTGCAGACGCTTGGCAATTAAAGCTTCAATCTCTGTTTCACTGATCGCATCTCCATCACCGCCTCTGGCCTGCTTAAACCACTGCTCCGGGTCCTGCTGTAAAAGTCCCATCAAATTGGCCAATCCCATTAGCTGGCTATGCAACTCGGCTTTAGCATCTCCAGCAGCCCCATGCATCTCTTTGGCCAGACGATAGAGCTCACTGATTGCCACCGGCGTGTTGAGGTCGTCCAGCAGTGCAGCATAGCCGGCACTATCTTTGTCCAGTGTCGGCTCGGCATCAGCCTGGCCGCGCAAATAACCATAGAGACTATCCAGAGCGCGCCATGCACTATCCAGAAGATCCTTGCCAAAGTTCTGTTCAGAGCGATAATGGGCTGACAGAATCACATAGCGAAGTACTTCCCCGGGATACTGGTCGAGCAAATCATTGACCATGCGGAAGTTGCCCAGGGACTTGGACATCTTCTCCCCTTCAATATTGATAAAGCCATTGTGCAACCAGTATTTGGCAAAGGGCTGGCCATCATGTGCGCAGCAGCTCTGGGCTATTTCATTTTCATGATGGGGGAAAATTAAATCCTGGCCACCGCCATGAATATCGATGGTGTCACCCAGATGTTTTTCAATCATTGCCGAGCATTCCAGATGCCAGCCCGGGCGACCGCGGCCCCAGGGGCTATCCCAGCCTGGCTCACTGGCAGCCGAGGGTTTCCAGAGTACAAAGTCACCGGCATATTTTTTATAGCTGGCAACCTCTACTCGGGCACCAGCCAGCATATCGTCCAGAGAGCGACCGGATAGCTCACCGTAATTGGCCATGGACTGCACGGCAAACAGGACATTACCCTCTGAGGCATAGGCATGACCCTTGGCAATAAGCCGCTCGATCATACTGATCATCTCGGGAATATGCTGGGTGGCATAGGGGATAATATTGGGATCGAGACAGTTAAGTGCCTCCATATCTTCAAAATAGGCCTGGGCATAGCGCTGGGACAGCTCGGTAATATCCTCACCCAGCTCAGCTGCCGTATTCATAATTTTGTCATCAATATCAGTGATATTGCGCGCATAGACCACCTTGGGAAACTGGCTTTGCAATAGTCGAAATAGAGTGTCAAACACCACGGCCGGCCTGGCATTGCCAATATGCACGCGATTGTAGACAGTGGGCCCACAGACATACATGGTGACCCGCTCTGTATCCAGAGGAGTAAAGGGCTCTTTGGATCGAGATAATGTGTTATATAAAGCTAAACTCATTTAGGCCTTCCAGTTATCCCGCAATCCGATGGTGCAGTTAAACACCAGATCTGTGCTCTGACTATCACGAGTAAAATACCCCTCACGCTCAAACTGATAGTGATCGCCCGCCACCGCATTAGCCAGACCCTTTTCAACCTTGCAGCCGCCAAGTAGCTTTAAAGAATCTGGGTTGATATGGTCAAGAAAGCTTCCCTCTCCAGAGTCTGGGGCGGCCTGACTAAAGAGCCGATCATAAATCTTCACAGTGCAGTCTGCGCTATCGGCAGCAGATACCCAGTGAATAACCCCTCTGGGTCTTATTCCCTCGGGGGCATCCTGACCCACGGTATCTGGCACTATAGAGCCAACAATCTCGGTGATACTGCCTTGGCTATCGCGAATCACCTCGTCAGCTCGAATAATGTAGGCGCTGCGCAGACGCACATAGTCACCAATCACCAGACGTTTAAACTTTTTGCGCGACAAAGTGGTGTCTTCGCTAAAGTCATTGCGATCAATATAAATTTGCCGCCCAAAGGGCAGACTGCGCTCCCCCAGATCATCGCGACCGGGATGGCCGGGAGCGCTAAATACCTCAGTCTTATCTTTATCGTAATTGGACAGAGTCAGCAATACCGGTTGCAACACACACATGGCGCGCCGCGCATTATTGTTGAGATCATCGCGAATAAAATGCTCAAACTGAGCCATATCCACCACGCCATCGGTCTTGGCGACCGCCAGACTATCGCAGAACTCCCGAATAGCTGTGGCACTGACACCACGGCGGCGCAGGCCGCTGATAGTGGGCATACGGGGATCATCCCAGCCTTCAACATGCTGCTCCTCGACCAGCTGCTTAAGTTTGCGCTTGCTGGTGACAGTGTAGTTGAGGTTTAGGCGACCAAACTCATACTGATGAGGGGTCGAGGGTAATGGCAGATTAGCCACAAACCAATCATACAGAGGTCGATTAGCGGCAAACTCCAATGTGCAGATAGAATGACTGACGCCTTCAATGGCATCTTCCTGGCCATGGGCAAAATCGTAGGAGGGATATATATTCCACTTGTCGCCAGTACGCTGATGAGCCATTTTCTTAATGCGATATATTACTGGGTCGCGCATATTGATATTGGGCGATGCCATATCAATTTTCGCCCGCAAGGTCATTGCGCCCTCATCTATTTCGCCGTTTTTCATCTGCTCAAGTAACGCCAGGCTGTCTGCTGCCGGACGCTCTCTGAAGGGACTGTTCTTGCCTGACTCTGTCAATGTGCCGCGATACTCGCGCATATCCTCGGCATTGAGTTCACAGACATAGGCCAGATTCTGGTTAACCAGATACTGGGCCCAGCTATACAGCTGATCGAAGTAGTTAGAGGCATAGCAAATATCCCCCTGCCACTGGAATCCCAGCCAGCGCACATCCTCAATAATGGCGTTGACGTACTCCTCGTCTTCTTTTTCCGGATTAGTATCATCGAAGCGCAGATTGCACCCGCCACCATACTGCTGTGCAATACCAAAGTTAACGCAGATAGATTTAGCATGACCAATATGCAAATAGCCATTGGGTTCCGGCGGAAAACGGGTAATCACCTGTTTAACAGTCCCAGTCTCAAGATCAGAATTAATGATTTGCTGGATAAAGTTAGTGGGTTTTTCAGAATCGGTCATAGCATTAGTTTAGGCTGGCAAGATAAGGCGCCGATTATAGCCTCCAGCTGCAATGCAATAAACAAAAAGCCCTGATAAACAGCGAAAATCATAAACATTGGTTTAAATTGCCTCTGTTACAAACTAAAATACCGTCAAGTACCAACACTCACCTTAATTTTGGATTTCTTATGATTACCTTCCGCACCAATATGGGCGATTTTTCTATTGAACTTGATTTCGACAAAGCGCCAATTACCGCCGCTAATTTCTTAGAGTACGCCCGTGATGACTTTTATACTGGCACCATTTTCCACCGTGTAATTAACGGCTTTATGGTTCAGGGTGGCGGCATGGACTCTGAGATGAATGAGAAAGCCAGCAGAGCGTCAATTGAAAATGAGGCCGACAATGGCCTAAAGAATGAGATTGGCACATTGGCGATGGCCCGAACCGGCGAACCCCATTCAGCTTCATCTCAGTTCTTTATCAACGTAGCTGATAATGGTTTTCTTAATCACAGCGGCAAGAATATGCAGGGCTGGGGCTATGCGGTATTCGGCAAGGTAGTTGAGGGTATGGATGTTATAGAAACTATCAAAGGTGTAAAAACCGGTAACGCTGGTCATCATCAGGACGTTCCTGTGGATGCCATAGAGATTACCGAAACAGTCGTTAGCGACGCCTACGCTGATCAATAATCACTGATATCCGGCCATGTCTGTACTGTTTATTTCAGATCTGCATCTATCTCCAGAACGCCCGGCAGTAACCCGGGCGTTTTTGGTTTTTCTGCGCAAGAGAGCCAGTCAAGCTGAGGCTCTGTATGTGTTGGGCGATCTATTTGAAGCCTGGATTGGCGACGATGATCCGACAGATCTGGCACTGCAGGTGCAAAGAGCCTTTGCAGAGCTGACAAGCAGTGGCGTGGCACTCTTTATACAGCATGGCAATCGGGATTTTCTGCTGGGTAAACGATTTGCGGCCACTACCGGCGCTATGATTATTGGCGATGAGACTGTTATCGAACACTGGGGCCAGCGCGCCCTTGTGATGCACGGCGATAGCCTGTGCACGGACGATACAGAGTATCAGCGCTTTAGGCGCAAATCCCGTCACCCGATCTACAGATGGTGCCTGCGCGCTCTGTCTCTCAAGCGGCGCCAAGCGCTGGCTGCGGATTGGCGGCGCAAAAGCATGGCTGCCAATAGCAACAAGGCAAGTTCCATAATGGATGTCAATGGGGCGGCCGTGGATAGGGTTATGCAAAAGCATGGAGTTAAAACTCTGATCCATGGCCATACCCATCGCCCTGATCAACATCTGGTTGCCGAGGGTGAGCGTATAGTGCTAGGAGACTGGGACAGAATGGGCTGGGCTCTTGAAATGGATGAAACTGGCTACAGACTGCAGAGTTTTGCACTGTTGGAGACTGAACATTAGAGCAACTATCTAGTCGAAAGGTTGCTGGATATTTGCAATTTTATTGGTATTATTAAGCTATTAAACGAAGTTAACTCAGGATATTGATATGGACAGCAACAATCGCACTAAAACCATGACAAGCGGCATTCAAAGCACCTCCTTAGACCCCGCCGTTGCCAAGGTTCTAAAGAATACTTATTTTCTTCTAAGCCTGACTCTGGCTTTCAGTGCAGTTATGGCAGGTGTATCCATGGCCATGAATGCTCCCTACTTCGGTCTCTGGACACTGTTGCCCTACATACTGTGTCTGTGGATGACCGAAAAGAACAAAAACAACGCCAGTGGTATTGTCTGGGTATTCGCCCTGACCGGCTGGATGGGTTTTACACTGGGGCCAATCCTCAATATGTTTCTTGCCATGCAGGGCCCTGAGCCCATCATGATGGCACTGGGCTCCACTGCGCTTATCTTCTTTGCCTCTTCAGCCTATGTGTTGACGACCAGAAAGAACCTTAGCTTTATGACTGGCTTCCTGATGACGGGTTTAATTGTTGCCTTTATCGCCAGCATAGCTAACTACTTTATGCAGATTCCAGTGCTTGCATTGACGGTCAGTGCAGTCTTTGCCCTGCTGTCGACCGGCCTGATTATGTGGCAGACCAGTGCCATTATTCATGGTGGCGAGCGCAACTATATCTCTGCAACCGTGACTCTGTTTGTTATGTTGTACAACCTGTTTGTCAGCCTGCTGCAAATCTTTGGGGTTATGGGCGGCGATGACTAAGCCCGCTGCTCTTTAGGCGAGGGACACTCGCCCTTTTAGAGTTATAATAAAAAGCCCTGTTAGTCTCAGGGCTTTTTTAATCCATCCGGTTTAAGGCCGCCCCTTGATTATGACCGAACAATATCTAGATAAATTGCCCGACTGGACCACTGAGCTGGCTCAGGCACTGGCGCAGGCAGAGAATATTCCTCTGTCCCCTGCCCATATCGAGATATTGCAGGTGGCTCGAGCCTTTTATGCTGACTATGGCTTTTCGCCCTCAATGCGGCCACTCTGTAAATCAGTCACTGCAGAGCTAGGCGTAGAGAAAGGCCGCAGTATTTACCTTAACCAGCATTTTCCCGGCAGCCCGGCTAAGTTGGTGGCTATGCTAGCCGGTTTGCCCAAGCCGAAAAACTGTCTATGAGCGAACTCTCAGACCTTCAGTGCCAAGCCACTCCCAGTGACGCCCCATTGCTCAGCTCTGAGCAGATTGCAGAATTATTGCCACAGATTCCCGGATGGTCAGTCGAGACCCATGGGCAGACCCCTCAGCTTGAGAAAACCTTTAGCTTTAAAAACTATATCGAGGCTATGGCCTTTGCCAATCTAATCACCCCTATTGCCGAGGCTAATGACCACCATCCTGCTGTGCTAGTCCAGTATGGCTCTGTCAGAGTTAACTGGTGGTCCCACAGTATCGGAGGCCTGCATCTCAATGACTTTGCACTGGCCGCAAAAACCAACAAGGTCTACAGCAATCTATGAACATAGACCGGCAAGACCCCCAGCAGTACCAGCTGCAACTGGACAATAAGATTGCCAGCTACAGACTCAGCATGGAACAGGCTGGAGTGGAGATCGATGAAATTGTGATACATAGATCCGAGCCACTGGGCTTTCGCATGCGCGCTGAATTCCGCATCTGGCATCAAGACGGCCAGGTGTTTTATGCCATGAATCGTCGCGGCGAAAAGCGGCCCTATATTATTGAAGATTTTCCTATTGGCGCGCCGCTGATCGGCCAGTTTATGCCCCTGCTTCTGGATGCTCTAAACAGCAGCTCGATCCTTAGTCGCAAGTGTTTTTCTGCTGAGTTTCTAACCACCAGCAGTGGTCAGGTGCTGATCACCCTGATTTATCACCGACCTCTGGACGCTGAATGGGAAGCCGAAGCCAGAGCTCTGCAGACTCAGCTGGGCGCAGGTATTATTGGCCGCAGTCGCAAGCAAAAACTGGTGCTGGATAAAGACTATGTCACAGAGATACTGCAAATTGGCGGCCGAGATTACAGCTACCAGCAAGTAGAGTCTGGATTTACTCAGCCCAATGCCGGCATTAACTGTCAGATGCTCGAGTGGAGCAGTAATCAGCTAACTGACGGCTCGGGGGATCTGCTGGAACTGTACTGCGGCAATGGCAATTTTACTGTCGTGCTGGCCCAGCATTTTGATCAGGTTCTGGCCACCGAGATATCCAAGGTGTCGGTCAATTCTGCCCTGAGTAACTTCGCCGCCAACCAGATAAACAATGTAACAGTGGTAAGAATGTCCAGTGAGGAGTTTACCCAGGCCCTGAACAATGAGCGGCCCTTTCGTCGGCTGGCGGATATTGATTTGGATAGCTACGAGTTTTCAACCATTTTTGTCGACCCACCTAGAGCCGGTTTGGACTCTGAGACCGAAAAGCTGGTCTGCAGATTTGACTCTATTCTCTATATCTCCTGCAACCCTGAGACATTAGCCAGCAACCTGCGCCAGATTACTGAGACACACAGCATAGAATCAGTAGCGGTGTTCGACCAGTTTCCATGGACTGATCATTTGGAGTCTGGCGTCCTGCTGAGACGCAAGACCCAGGCTAAGCCCCTCAGCTGAGCTTTAGATTAACAAGCTGCTCTGCCCCCGCCTGAATAAATTCGGCATAGACAAGTTCAATCTCTGCGCGCTCTTTATTCAGTCGACGTTTTTCCGACTTCTCAAGCATCTGCCAGTCGTCGAGAATAGGAATATGCGCTGTAGCTTCGGCCAGCTGCACGAATACAGTAAATTGCTCAGACTCCTGCTCTGTGGAGCTTACCTGCTGGGACAGGTAGGCAATGCGCATAGCGGCCTCGGTATCAGTTACATCATTCTGCAACAGAGCCCTGGCAATAATCTGAATGGATTGTCTCGCCTGCAAATTCTTTTTCTGCAGCTCAGCCTCAAGCTGTTCCTGGGCCTCTCTGGCCCGACCAGCCTGCCTGCGAAGCTGCACAGATAACCACGCTGCATAGGCTGCAAGCGCTATTACCATAATCGCAGCCATGGCGGCAGCAAGCATAATTAAATCCATTCAAACCTCTAAATTATTTATTCTAAGGTGGCTGCTTAAACCAAGCGCCGATGATTAAGCTGACAGGCTAATGCCTAATCGGGCTGGTTATCTTCAAGGGCATGGGTATCAGAGTCGTAATCAAGATCCTCTGGCAGGTTCTTTTTGGTTTTTGCCCCCAGTTTTTTCAATTCTTGAGTGCGGCGCACCAGATTGCCGCGTCCAACCGATAGCCTTTTGCGCGCGGTATCCCAGGCATCTTTGCTTTTATCCAGATGGCGACCCACATCGTCCAGAGCCTCCACATAGAGCACAAACTGGTCATAGAGAGCACCGGCTTTATCAGCAATAACCTGAGCGTTGCGATTTTGATCTGCATAACGCCACAGGTTCTTAATGGTTCTCAAAGTCACCATCAGAGTGCTCGGGCTAACCACAATAATGCCGCGGTCATAGGCATCGCGCATCATGTCCGGGTCCTGATCCAGAGCCAGCATAAAGGCCGCTTCTACCGGCACAAATATCAACACAAAGTCGAGGCTGTTAACGCCCTCTAGATTCTCGTAGTCTTTGCCGCCAAGGCCTTTGATATGGGCGCGCAATGAGCTGAGATGCTGACGCAGGCACAGCTGCTTGCTCTCTTCATCCTCGGCGTGAAAGTAGCGCTCGTAGTCGACCAGACTGACCTTGGCATCAATCACAATATCGCGACCCTCGGGAAGATGCACAATGACATCTGGATTCTTGCGTTTGCCACTCTCATCTTTTAGCGCAACCTGGGTGTCATACTCGCGGCCCTTGGTCAAACCAGAATCCTCGAGCAGCTTCTCGAGCACAAACTCGCCCCAGTTGCCCTGAGCTTTATTGTCTCCGCGCAGCGCATTGGCCAGGCTAACAGCATCGGCAGATATCTGTAATGTCTGCTTCTGCAGCTCACTGATCTGGCCCACTAGCTTATTGCGATCGGCGTTCTCTTTGTCGTAGACAGTCTCAACCTGTTTGCGGAAATCCCCTATATCACGGCGCAGCGGACTGAGAGAAACCTCCAGCGCCTCTTTACTCTGGCTTGAGAACTTGGCCTGTTTATCATCAAAAATGCGGTTGGCCAGATTTTCAAACTCCTGACCCATGGTCACCTTGGCTTCCTGCAGCAGTTTGAGTTGCGCCTGGTACTGAGTCTGCTGGCCGCTGAGTTTTTCCTCCAGCACCCTGTTGGTCGCCAATAGCTCTGCAACCTGACTGGCCTGCTTTTGATCTGAACGCAATACAGCCAGCCACCAGCCCAGCCCAACGCCTAGTGCAAAGCCCAGTCCAGACAATAAAAGCAAATCAATACTGATAGATAATTCCATGGCCCTATTGTATCAGCCTACTGTCAATTACACTGCTGTTTTGCGATTATACTGGCCTCTGAAATTTAATTATTAAGTTGTCCTCTCAAGCATGCTGCCACCATTAGTTGATATAGCCCCTTTCTGCGCTGCCATTGAAGCTGAACAGCTGATTCTTACATCGAATCAGCGTCTGGCCGCAAAGATTACCCAGGCCTGGGGCGAGCATATGGCCAGCGAAAATAAAGGCGCCTGGAAGGCCCCCCGCGTATTTGCCATTGAGCACTGGCTGAGTCAGTGCTGGGATGAGCTGCAGGACCAAAATCACAGCCTGGTTGAGGGTCTCGCTGTGGTGGGCAAACCACAGAGTAGCTATTACTGGGACCGGGCAATAAACCAGCAGGACCCGGATCTGGTCGGCAGCTATGTCAAAACCGCCGAGAAAACTCTGGCTGTTTTACAGAATTGGCAGCTGACCATAGATCAGATTCCCCCTGGCAGCCCATCTGTGAGTCACTTTAAAGCCTGGGCAGCTAATTTTAGCCAACTGCTCAAGCGCAATGGCCTGGTTACCCTTGCAGAGAGTTGGCAACTGGTGGGCATGGGCTTTGATAGCAATGCTCTGCCCAGAGAAGAGTCCATTGTGCTCTATGGTTTTCAATCAATACCGCCATTGCAAACCGCTATATTGGACAGGGCTGGCGCCAGGGTTAAGTCGCTATCTATGCCCAGCGACTTCCAACAACAAAGCACAGAGTGCAATCCCAAAGATCAGGACAGCCGCCAAGCTGCTTCTCTGGCCTGCGCAGATGCCAGGCAAGAACTGACCATAGCGGCAAACTGGGCCGCCACAGAATTGATGGCCAATCCTGAACAGCGCATTGGCATTGTTATTCCAGACCTTAGCAATCGACTGCAAGCCAGTATCAGACAGATATCTGAAGCCCTTCAGTCGCACAATGTACAGCTGCCGGTCAATATCTCTGCAGGTGTACCACTGGCAGAGACACCATTAATTCAGGGAGCTTTTCAACTGCTGGGGCTATTTCGGTATAAACGGCCATTACAGGAATGGCTCGACACTATTTACTCTCCCTACTCAGTTTTTGCTCAGCTGGGGGTACAGGATCGCGCAGATATAGAGTTAGCAATGAGGGCAACCAGGCGCTTTGACTTTACCCTGGACCAGTTTATTGCTGCCCTGCGCAGTAGCCAGGTGGGAGAATTGGCCAGTGATAATACAGATGCTCAGCTGGAAACGCCCAGCTCTGCTGTACTGGCCCCGCTTATAGCACTGCAACAAAACCAGCGTCAGCAGAGTAACGGACTAAAAAGCTTTGCCGATTGGGCAGGGTTTTTTGATGAGTTTCTCGAGACCTTTGGGTGGCCGGGAAAGCGAGCCATCAACAGCCTTGAGTATCAACAGCGCCAGCAGTGGAAGAATAGTTTGGAACAGCTTGCAGAGCTGGATAACCTTAACTTTGAAGTGGGGCTGGCCAGAGCCGTCAGCCATCTGCAGCAGTTGGCTCAGGACAGGGTTTTCAACCCTCAGACCAGCGATGCGCCGCTGCAGGTTCTAGGACT
>DDCQ01000050.1:8719-23767 GCA_002334915.1 Porticoccaceae bacterium UBA2002 | reverse complement strand
TTTGGCCTGCTCACTGGCCCGATCTTTGTATTCTTCTACAGCATAATGGGCCTGTTTATGGGCGCCCTGGCCGATCGAGTGCACAGGCCGCGGCTAATAGCCGCTGGTCTGGTGCTCTGGAGTGCTCTTACCGCAGTCTCTGGCATGGCTAAAAATTTCGCTCAGATCGGCGTAGCCCGATTGTTTATTGGCGTAGGCGAGTCAGCAATGGCACCTTCAGCCATCTCAATGATCTCGGATATGTTTCCTAAGGCCAGACGGGGCACGGCCACCGGTATTTACTATCTGGGTGTGCCCCTTGGAGCTGGGGCCAGCTTTATAGTGGCCGGGATACTGGGCCCCATGATTGGCTGGCGTAACTGCTTCCTGCTGCTGGGTGGTCTGGGGCTGGTTTTAGCGTTGGTACTGCTGCTGATAAAAGACCCAGAGCGGGGTGCAATGGAGGAGAAGGGTAGCTCTGCAGATGAGCAAGAGAGCCTGGTTGGTGGTAATTGGCGCAGCATTGTCTCAGATGTCTTTAAGGTGGTGAAGTCTACTCCGGCCCTGGCCTGGACCATGGTTGGCGCCGTCTTTCTGCATATACCCCTGGGGGCGGGGCAGTTTGCCATCGTCTGGCTGGAGCGAGAGAGAGGTTTTGGTATCGGCGAAATTAGCGCTACCTACGGGCTGATCTATATTGTGTTTGGCACGGCGGGCACCTTTCTGGGTGGCATACTTAGCGACTGGTATCAGGCCAGATACAGAGGCGGGCGAGTGAGATTTTTAGGCCTGCTGATGTTAGCTGTTACTCCACTGCTGATTTCATTCCGCTTTGTAGACCCCTCATCGGCGCTGTTTTATATAGGCATGGCGGCGGGTATGTTTAGTGTGAGTTCCTTCTACGGCCCGGCATTTTCAACGGTTCAGGATTTAACTCCAGTGCGCTTGCGTGGGGTAATGACCGGTCTGTTGCTGGTGGCCTGTAATCTTCTAGGTCTGGGAATCGGTGCCATGATGACTGGTGTGCTCAGCGATGTGTTTTCTGCTAATCAGGTTTTTGAGCCTCTAACCAAAGCCTTGCTCAGTGCTGATGTTTTATCGGCCGCTGCGCCATTTAGCTTTATTGTCGCCTCTATCTACCTGGAAAAAATAAAAGCCAGAGCCTAGGTGGTCGATGTAGTGGGTCAGCTATTTGAGGGCAATTGGCATGGGCTCTTATATTGCTGGCATAGAATCCAAAGAGTACCAGGGTTCAAGTTAGTACTATTTGGGCTCATAAGTGCTGTTTTTGGAGACAATAGGCGATGGCAGAGAAAACTCTACGTATAGCTGGTGCCAGCGGGTTCTGGGGTGATGCTGCCCGGGCTACGCCGCAATTACTAAAAGACGGCAATCTGGACTTTATCGCCTACGACTATCTTGCCGAAATTACCATGTCGATTATGGCTCGGGCCCGGGCGAAAAACCCCGACTATGGCTATGCCCTAGACTTTGTCACCGCGGCCATGAAGCCCAATCTCAAAGAAATCGCTCGTCAGGGTGTCAAAATTGTATCCAATGCCGGTGGTGTAAATCCCCAGGCCTGTGCCAATGCGCTGCGTGCACTTATCGCCGAGATGGGCCTGGAGCTTAAGGTGGCCTGTGTGCTGGGAGACGATATGATCGCCCAGCGAGACCAGCTTGCAGAGCAGGACTATACAGAGATGTTTACCGGCGCGGCCTTTCCAGCGGCGGATAAAATCGCCAGCATCAATGCCTATCTGGGCGCCTTTCCCGTGGCCAAAGCATTGGATGAAGGGGCGGATATAGTGGTCACTGGCCGCAGTGTCGATAGTGCTGTGACTCTGGGGGCCTGTATCCATCGCTTTGGCTGGGGTCGAGATGATCTCGACAAGCTGGCCATGGGTTCATTGGCGGGGCATATTATTGAATGCGGCCCCCAGGCAACCGGCGGTAACTTTACCGATTGGGAGGAGGTTGAGAGCCTGGAAACCATAGGCTATCCCATTGCCGAAGTGCATGCCGATGGCAGTTTTGACTGCTCCAAGCCCGAGGGTACAGGCGGTCTGGTTAGCCGGGCCACCATAGCCGAGCAGATGGTCTACGAAATCGGTGATCCCCAGGCCTATATGCTGCCGGATGTGATCTGTGATTTCTCTCAGGTCGAGCTTGAGCAGCTGGGCGAGAATCTGGTGCGAGTCACTGGTGCCACCGGCCTGCCAGCGCCAGATACCTATAAAGTCTGCACCACCTATGCCGATGAATTTCGCGGTGGCACCAATATGACTTTCTATGGGGTGGATGCCGACCGCAAGGCGCAAAAGCTCGCGGATGCTATTTTTGCCGCCTCCCGTCGTACCTTTAAGCAGCTGGGATTATCTGACTACAGTGAAACCAGTGTGGAGCTGATTGGTGCAGAGAGCCAGTTTGGTGCCAATGCCCAGATCAGTCACTGTCGTGAGTTGGTTATGAAAATTGCCGCTAAGCACCCGGACGCCGCTGGTATCGGCATTATGTTAAAAGAAGCCGTGGGCCTGGGCTTGGCGACACCGCCGGGTCTATCTGGCTTTGCTGGTGCCAGACCCAGCCCATCTCCAGTGGTGCGGTTATTTTCCTTTGCGCTGCCCAAGGGCACAGCGCAGATCGAGGTTGAGATTGATGGCGTCACCTATGAGGTGGCAGATACTCCAGGCCAGCCCTTTAGTGCGCAAAATCTGCAGCGACCCACTGGGCCTGCAGCGCCCACAGATGCAACCGTCTCAGTACCTCTAATCAAGCTGGCCTGGGGCCGCAGTGGTGATAAAGGCGATAAGGCCAATGTGGGCATTATTGCCCGGCGTCCGGAATATCTGCCCTATATCCATGCCGCACTCACAGAACAGGCTGTGGCCGATTGCTTTGCCCACTTTTTACCGGCTCAGGCCGCTGGCAAGATCACCAGCTATGTGGACCGTTACCTTATGCCTGGCAGTCATGCCATTAACTTTCTGATCCATGATGTGCTGGGCGGCGGCGGTATGGCTAGTATTCGCAACGACGCCCAGGGCAAAGGCTATGGGCAGATCCTTTTGGCCCTGTCGATTCCGGTCAGCGCTGAGATTGCCCAGCAACTTAAATAATAAAACCAGTAAGACGGAGATAGACCCATGGCAGTATTTGCCTCAAAAATAAATACCAGTTCAGAGACCTATCTGAAGCAGCGGGCCGAGATGCTCGAGCTGGTGGATAAGCTAAATGAGTTGAATAGCCGCGGTCGCGCTATCTCGGAAAAGCGCAAGCCGCGCTTTGATAAGCGGGGTCAGCTTACGCCCAGAGAGCGACTGGCAAGATTGCTGGATCCCGGGATGCCATTTTTGGAGATCAGTAATCTGGCGGGCTATAAGCTGGATACTAAAGATGAAGCCAAATCGATTCCCGGGTCAACCGTGATAGCAGGCATAGGCTTTATTTCCGGTGTGCGCTGCTCGGTGGTGGTGGACGACAGCGGTATTTTGGCCGGCTCAATGACCACTGCCGGGGGCTACAGAATTCGTCGGGCACAGCAAGTTTCCCTGGAGCAAAAGTTACCCTTTGTGCATCTGGTGGAGAGCGCTGGTGGTGACTTGATGAACTATACGGTTGAAGGTTTTAGTGCTGGTGGTGACTTATTTGGCAGTCTCGCCAAACTAAGTAAAGAAGGCATTCCAGTCATCTCTATATTGCATGGCTCTTCCACTGCTGGTGGCGCCTATATGCCTGGGCTTAGCGACTATGTCATTGCCGTTAAGGGCACAGGCCGTGCCTTTTTGGCTGGTCCGCCACTGCTTAAGGCGGCCACTGGTGAGATAGCCACAGAAGAGGAGTTGGGTGGCTCCGAGATGCATGCCACTACCTCTGGTCTGGCGGAATATCTGGCGGAAAATGATGGCCATGGTATTCAGATTTGCCGGGAAGTCGTGGCCCGTCTGCAATGGAATGATAACTGCCAGCTGCCTGAGCCCCGGGAGTTTGTCGAACCCATCTATGATCCAGATGAACTGGCCGGCGTGATTCCGGTAGATTACCGCACCCCTTACGATATGCGAGAGCTGGTGGCCCGAGTGGTCGATGGTTCTGATTTTCTTGATTTTAAACCGCGCTTTGGTGTCTCTACTGTGTGCATTCAGGCGGAGATCTTCGGCCAGGCGGTGGGCATTATTGGCAATAATGGCCCCATTGACCCCCAGGGTGCCAATAAGACCACCCAGTTTTTGCAGCTGCTGGATCAGGCCGATATTCCGGCGCTGTTTTTCCAAAATACCACCGGCTATATAGTCGGCACCAAGTCTGAACAGGCGGGCATGATCAAGCATGGCTCCAAGATGATTCAGGCGGTGCGCAATATTGAAGTGCCACGTATTACCTTTATGACCGGTGCCAGCTTTGGTGCTGGTAACTATGGCATGTGTGGCCGTGGCTATGATCCGGATTTTCTGTATACCTTTCCCAATGCCAAGATGGGCGTAATGGGCGGCGAGCAGGCGGCTAAAACCATGTCCATGGTGGCTCGGGGCAAGGCGGCAGCCATGGGTGTTGAGCCAGATGAAGAGGCGCTGGCCGCTCAGGAGAAGGGGCTGGCCCATATCTTTGACTCCCAGTCTGATGCTTTTTATACCTCAGGTCATTTGATGGACGATGGCATGATTGACCCGCGCAATATGCGCAAAACATTGGGACTGCTACTGGAGACAGTGCGGGAAGCACGCCACAGAACGGTGCGCCCCAATAGCTTTGGCATTGCCCGCCTGTAACTGTGAAGGTTGAGAATAATTATGAGTGATTTATCAAAAGCTGTATTACCAGTCACCCAGTCACTGCTGTTAGAGCGGCACGACTCTGTACTCAAAATCTGGCTTAACCGCCCGGAGGCCAAAAATGCACTATCGGCGGAAATGACTGAGGAATTAAATACTGTGCTGGATGCGGTGGGGGATGACCGCAGCATTCGCACCATTGTATTGCGCGGAGCGGGCGGCGTGTTCTGTGCCGGTGGGGATATCAAAGGCTTTAAGTCGGGTATGCAGGCCACAGATGCAGGTGAGGTGGCAGCCAGCAATCGCAGCTTTGGCGATCTGATGATTAAGCTAAATGAGCAGCCTCAGGTAGTTATTATTTTGGTAGAGGGCGCCGCCATTGGAGGCGGTCTGGGCCTGGCCTGTGTGGGCGATGTGACTCTGGTCACCGCAGATGCCCGGTTCCGTTTAAGCGAGACTAGCCTGGGTATTCCCCCGGCACAAATAGCGCCCTTTGTTACCGAGCGGGTGGGGTTGACTCAGGCCCGGCGGCTGATGCTGACCGGTGCGCGCTTTAAGGGAGAGGAGGCGGTGGCTCTGGGCATTGCCCACGGCGTGGCCACTGATACCGCAGATTTGGAAGCCCAGTGCGAGACCATACTTGAGCATATTAAAGCCTGTGCGCCAGGTGCCAATGCGGTGACCAAAGGTATTTTATTTGAATCACTGCGCCGTCCCCGCGCCGAGGCACTGGACTTTGCCTCGCGAGGTTTTGCCCAGTGTATGTTGAGCCCTGAGGGTCTGGAAGGAGTGGCAGCTTTTGTTGAAAAGCGGCCTGCCTCCTGGAATAAATAACAGGAACAGTATTGATGAACCTCTTTAATAGTATTTTGATTGCCAACCGCGGCGAGATCGCCTGCCGGGTTATTCGCACCGCCAAACAGCTGGGTTACCGCACCATTGCAGTGTATTCCGAGGCAGATGCTGGCGCCCCCCATGTGCAGCTGGCTGATACCGGGGTCTGCATTGGCCCTGGGCCGGTGGGGGAGTCCTATCTGCTGGCGGAGAATATTCTGGCTGCCGCTGCATCCAGTGGTGCCGAGGCTATTCACCCAGGCTATGGTTTTCTCAGCGAAAATGCTGCCTTTGCTGATGCGGTTGAGTCTGCCGGGCTAGTGTTTATAGGGCCTAGCAGAGAAGCCATTGACGTGATGGGCAACAAGGCCGAATCCAAGCGCCGCATGATTGAAGCAGGGGTACCCTGTGTGCCTGGCTATGAGGGTTTGGATCAGGCAGATAAAACCTTAATGGCCGAGGGTAAAAAGATTGATCTGCCTCTAATGGTGAAGGCGGCTGCCGGGGGCGGTGGTCGCGGTATGCGTCTGGTCCATGATTATAAAGAACTGGCTAATGCCATTAAGCTGGCGCGGGCCGAAGCTGAAAGTGCCTTTGGTTCCGGTGAGCTGATTCTGGAAAAAGCCATTATCCAGCCCCGCCATGTGGAGATTCAGGTATTTGCCGATACCCAGGGCAATACTATTCATCTGGGTGAGCGAGACTGCTCGGTGCAGCGCCGACACCAGAAGGTGGTGGAAGAGGCTCCATGCCCGATTATGACGCCAGAACTGCGGGAGCAGATGGGCCAGTCGGCCATTGATGCGGCAAAAAGCGTGAACTATCGCGGTGCGGGCACGGTGGAGTTTCTGCTTGATGCCAGCGGCGCTTTTTACTTTTTAGAGATGAATACCAGGCTGCAGGTTGAACATCCGGTGACCGAGCTGATTACCGGTCTGGATCTGGTGGAGTTGCAGATTGATGTGGCTCAGGGTCGCCCTCTGGGTCTAACTCAAGAGGATATAAAACTGCAGGGCGCTGCTATAGAAGTGCGCCTGTACACAGAGGACCCCAGTCAGGACTTTTTGCCCGCTTCGGGACCTGTAGATCTATGGCAGCCAGCCACAGGCGTTGGTGTGCGCATTGATGCTGGAATCTGCACTGGCCAGGAAATATCACCATTTTATGATCCTATGGTAGCCAAGGTTATTGGCTATGGTGATAATCGTGAAACGGCGCGAACACGACTGATTGCTGCCCTAAAAGAAACCGTGCTATTTGGCACGACCAACAATAAAGATTTTCTGATTCAGTGCCTTGAAAAACAAAGCTTTATCGATGGCGCCGCGACTACGGCATTTATTGCTGAGGAATTTGCCGATGGGGATCTGGCAGTGGCTGAACCCAGTGTTGAAGATGCTGCGGCCGCAGCGGTGATTGATTTAAACCTTGAATACCAGCGTCATTTTAACAGCAGCACATTGACCAGCCATAAACTTAAGAACTGGACCATGGCCAGCGGGCTGGTATCTCGCAAGCAGTACCAGTTTGGCGAGAGCCTCTTCGATCTGTCTATCTCACCTGTAGCCAATAGCACAGACAGCTATCTGGTGACCTGTGCCGAGTCACAACAGCAGATTGGCATTCAGTTATTAACAATGGACAGTAATAATGCCAATCTGTCGGTTAATGGTTCAGCGCAGTTGGTGACTTTTAAGTTACGTCAGCAGGGCCAGCTGTATTGCTCAATTGCCGGCCGTGGAGCCCTATTTAAAGACCAGATTATTCTCGATGGTGCTGTGGATGAAGCTGCTGGCGGTGGCCGTGTAATAGCGCCAATGCATGGTTTGCTGCTTGAGGTGCTGGTTAAGCCGGGAGATCAGGTGGTCAAAGGGCAAAATCTGGCTGTTTTGGAAGCCATGAAAATGCACTATGAAATTGTTGCCGAGGTGGATGGTACCGTGGAAGAAGTGACTGCGGTGGCAGGCAACCAGGTGGCGGCCGATGACGTACTAATTGAAATAAACCAACCACAAGAGGCCAACTAATGGCACTAAAGCTTTGGCACTGCGCCGGTTCAAGATCGATTCGCCCATTGTGGACATTAGAGGAAATGGGGATCGATTATGATATTGAAGTGATGAAGTTCCCGCCGCGTTTTGTGCAGCCTGGTTACACAGATATAAACCCCATTGGCACTGTGCCCTTTTTTACTGATGGGGATGTAGAGATGACCGAGTCAGCGGGAATTAGCCAGTATCTGGTGGACAAGCATGGCCCCACAGATCTTGCCGTGGGGGTTGATGAGCCTGACTATGGTCTCTACCTGAACTGGCTGCACCGCAGTGATGCCACCCTGACATTTCCCCAGACATTGGTGCTGAGATATACCATTCTCGAGCCCGAAGAAAAGCGCCTGCCCAGCGTTGCAGCAGACTATGCCAAATGGTTTCATTCCCGCCTGCGTTCGGTGGAAGAGGCTACAGCAAACCGGGAATTTCTCTGTGCTGGCCGCTTTACCATTGCTGATATCGCCGTGGGCTATGCCCTCTATCTTGCCGAGACCCTTCGACTGGCTGAGGGCTTTAAGCCTAATACCATAGCCTATTTTGAGCGTCTCAAGGCGCGTCCCGGTTTTCAGCGGGCCACGCGCTTTGATTCTGCTGCAGTTTGATGGTGTTAAAGCTGGCTCGGGAAACGAGCTAAAAGTGACCGCGCAGTCGTAGCTGGGTGAGTCAGATATTGAGAAAATAGCTTATCATCGGCGCAGAGCAGGCATTGAGCTGTCAGATTGACTGGATAATCATCGCAGCCAACACCTTTATATTGGTCTAAAAGCCCAGTTGCACCGTAAAAACCAAGACCTAAGTTATATTGACATAATTACTGCCATAATCTATGCTGTGGCAATAACATCTTTGAGGAGAGAAGTACCGTGGATATTAATTTTTCAGCAGAGGATCTGGCATTTCGCGATGAGGTGCGGGAATTTTTTGACCAGGAATACGACAGCGCCATTAAGACCAAACTCAGCAGTAAAGTGGGTGAAGAATACAAGCAAGGTATGGTTGATTGGCAGAAAAAGCTGTATGCCAAGGGCTGGGTAGCACCGGGCTGGCCTGCAGAGTATGGCGGTACTGAATGGACCTCTACTCAAAAGTTTATTTATGAGACTGAACGCGGTCTTGCCGGTATTCCCGATGTGGTCCCCTTTGGTTTAAAAATGGTTGCTCCGGTAATTTACACCTTTGGTAATGAAGAGCAAAAGGCTCGCTTTCTGCCGCGCATTCTTGAAAGTAAAGACTGGTGGTGCCAGGGTTATTCTGAGCCTGGTGCAGGTTCAGATTTGGCCGCACTAAATACCACGGCTGACTATGCGGGCGATAACTATATAGTTAATGGCCGCAAGATCTGGACCACCTTTGCCCAGTATGCGGATTGGATTTTCTGTCTGGTGCGCACCAGCAAAGGGATGCGCAAACAGCAGGGTATTAGCTTTTTGCTGATCGATATGAATACGCCGGGTATCGAAGTTAAACCAATTGTTACTATCGACGGCAAGCACAGCCTCAATGAAGTGTTATTTGAAAACGTCAAGGTGCCCGCCGAGAACCTGATTGGTGAGCAGGATAAAGGCTGGACCTACGCCAAGGCACTGCTGGCCCATGAGCGCACAGGTATGGCTGAGGTGGCGGACTCTACTCGTATGCTGGAGGCATTAAAGCAGCGCGCCAGAGTTGAAGTGAACGGCGGCAACGCCATGATTGATGATCCTATTTTCCAGATGCGTCTATCGAATATTGAGATGGAGCTGATGGCACTGGAGTACACCGAACTGCGTGTATTTGCCTCTATGGCAGCTGGCGGTATGCCGGGACCTGAGTCTTCACTGTTAAAAATTAAAGGCACTGAAATCAGTCAGGCTATTCATGAGCTGCAGTTACAGCTGGCATCTTTTTATGGCGGCGCACTTCCCGAAGACTTAAACGCTGATGAACTGAAGCACGATTTTGCTTTCGAAGCCCGCGGCAAGTATATGTATGGTCGCGCAGCTACTATCTATGGTGGATCCAACGAAGTACAGCGCAATGTCATCGCCAAAGCGGTTTTGGGACTGTAGATTTAAAAAATTTAAAATCAGGCTCCCCCTGGGTTGAGCCGACAAAAGTTTTCAGGAGTTAGTACAGATGAATTTTGATTTTAGCGAAGAACAAACCATGATCAAAGACAGCGTTTCGCGCTTTGTGCGAGATGAATACGACTTTGATACCAGACGGGCCATTATTGATTCAGAAGAGGGTATTAGCCGTGAATTCTGGTCCATGTTTGCCGAGCTGGGCTGGCTATCAGTGCCCTTTGCCGAAGAGTATGGCGGTTTTGGTGGCTCTGTTGAAGATATAGCTGCAGTGATGGAAGAGCTGGGTAAGGGCATTGTGGTTGAGCCCTATGCTTCCACCGTTGTGGTGTTTGGTGGCCTGCTATCTGCATCAGATAACAGCGATCTGAAAGCGCAAGTTATCCCCAGTATTATTGATGGCAGCTGCATGGGCTCGCTGGCTTACACTGAGGCTCAGTCGCGTTACGAGATGACTGATGTGGCCACTAGCGCCAGGGTCTGCGATGGCGGCTATAAGATCAATGGCGAAAAAACCGTCGTGGCCAATGGCGGCACAGCGAATAAATTTATCGTTACAGCTCGCCATAGCGGTGAGCAGTTTGATCGCGATGGCATCAGCCTGTTTATGGTCGATGCCTCTGCCCCTGGGGTTGAGGTAAAGAGCTATAAAATGATGGATGGTCAAAGCGCTGCCACAGTGACCTTTAAAGATGTGATGGTCTCTGAGACTCAGCTTCTAAACACAGCTGGCGAGGGTATGGATCTTATTGATCAGGTAATGCCGCAGATTCTTATGGGTCTGAGTGCTGAGGCGCTGGGCATTATGTCGACGCTGAATACCACCACGGTTGAATACAGCAAGGTGCGCCAGCAGTTTGATACTCCAATCAGTTCTTTCCAGGTACTGCAACACCGTATGGTAGATACTTTTATGGCCTGCGAGCAAACCAAGTCTATGCTCTTTCGGGGCCTCTGTCAGGCGGGTGAAGATGACTCTGCGGCACTGTTAAAAACTGTGCATGCCCTCAAGGCCACAGTTGCTCGCTACGGCAAACTGGTTGGCGAAGAGGCGATTCAGATTCATGGCGGTATAGGTATGACTGATGAACTAAATATTGGCCATTATGTTAAACGTCTAATGATGATTAACGTCAGCTTTGGCGATGGCGATTACCACCAGAAGAAATTTAACCAACTCAGCTATTCTGCCTGATGATAAGCCTGCCCAGCCTGGCCGTTGGTCTCGGCGCTGCCGGGATGGCCTGGCTGGGTTATACATATCTGAAAAAAGATCCTCTGGCTCAGTTTGACCTTCCACTGGGGCATCTGGCCTCGGTGGATAGCCCCGAGGGCAAGCTTCAGTCTGAGCGGGGGTTAAAGGATATTATCCAGCGTCTGCGCAGCAATGCGGCCAGTTCCAGTAATCTCTCTATCAAGCGCCGTGTGCCTATTATTCGTGAGGCAATGGAGACGTTTTTTAGCGAGGCAGAAAAACTCTGTGTCTGTGATTTTACAGCGGTCGATGCCGGTGGTGTGTCAGCGGAATGGGTAGTGGCCCCTGGGGTTGATAAAGATAATAACCGCCGTCTGATGTATATCCATGGTGGCGCTTTCTTTGCCGGTAGCCCGAAAAGCCACCGGGTGATTACCAGTAAGTTATCGGCAGTTACCAATAGCTCGGTGCTGGCCATCGACTATAGATTAATGCCTGAATATAGCAGACGTGACTCTGTTGAAGACTGCAGTACTGCCTATCAGTGGATGCTGAAAAATGGCTCTCAGGCTGTGGGCAAGGCGGCCAATATTTTAGTTGCCGGAGATTCAGCTGGGGGTAATCTAACTCTGGTGCTGTTGGCTCTACTGCGCGACACTGGAGGTCGACCCCCCAATGGGGCAGTCTGTCTGTCACCGGTAACTGACTGCCGTTTTAACAGTCCCAGTATCTTTTCCAATCTGGATGCCGATGTGATGCTCAAGCCACTGGCCAGCCGCATTGCCAGAGTGCCAAAATTCCTGCTGCGCCTAAGTGCTCGCCATTTGGCCAGGGATAATCCCAGTGACCCGGTGATTTCGCCATTGCTTGGGGACCTGTCTAATCTGCCACCCACTTTGGTGTTGGCAAGTCATGATGAGATTCTGCGGGATGATGGGCGTCGCTATGTCAACAAGGCAGTGGCCTCAGGCTCAAAGGCTGAGTTTGTCTACTGCATGAAGATGCCCCATGTGTGGCCGATGTTTTATCCTGAGTTGCCGGAAGCCGAACTGGCCTTCCAGCAGATAACGGACTTTCTAAATCGCCATATCTAGCTGAGGATTACCCTCTGGGCTTGCGCAGCATCAGAGCAGGTGTGGATTGGATATAGGCATTAAACTCAGGTTCAGAGCCCCATTTCTTCTTAGCCAGTCTCTCCAGCAGCGGAATACCGCTAATTCTAGTCAGCAGCACATAGACAAAGACAGGAGAGATCATGGTGGCCAGTTGCCAGCCGGACAGCACCGGAAGAGCGACCAGAGCCAGACCCAGCCACAGGGTAATTTCGCCGAAGTAGTTGGGGTGTCTCGACCAGGCCCATAGGCCTGTGGTGATAAAGCGATCGCGATTCTGCGGGTTTTTTCTAAACTGGGTTTTCTGGTTGTCGGCCACAATCTCAATCAGCATACCTGCTATCCACAGTGCTATACCCAGATAGGCCAGGGGGCCAAGGGCTATGCTGGTTTCTGAAGTGATTGCCGCAAGGCCCGCGGCCATGGTGACCAGAACCCAGAGGCCACCCAGTGTCCAGGTCATTAAAAACCAGAAAAATTGGGTTTTCATCACAACAAAGCGCCTGTCCTGACCATCTTTTTTGATCCGCCCAAACAGAAATGATCCCAGTCGCACCGCCCATATCGCAATCATCGCGCAGATAATCAGATCGCGGATATCCAGATTAGGGTTTAGATAGATAGCTGCGGCAACAGTGCCTAAATAGGATAGAGACCCGGTGAGGTCGAAGTAATGTTCAGTCTGGAAGGCAAAGGAGGGCAGGAAAACTGTCCAGTGCAGTATAAAACCAATGACACCGCAGACAAAAAACATCGGCAGGCCAGAGATAAGGATGCTGCCTTGACTGCCCGCCAGCAATACTAATGTGCCAATAATCAATGATGCAACAATCCCGAAAATGGTGTGAGCTCTCTTCATTTTTATAATTCTCAGCCAGTGATTAATTTATTTTTATAATAAATGACTTACGTTTGTCTACAGGGTACCGGATTGCTGGCGGGCGGCATTGATTCTATGCAGGCTCCCTGACCCGGCATTGGGCTGCTGACAGGATTGCCTCAGAAAAGGCCGTCAAATTCATAGGGGTCATATTCACTGCAGCCATGACCGGCAAGATTGGCGTATCGCTCTGGGTCCCAGTAGTCGCTACTGTGGTAGGAGAGCAAAAAGCTTTCGACAAATAGCTTGCAGCGCCGTTTTTGGCTGCGTATTGCGCTGTCTGACTCAATGCGCTGCATTGTCGCCTCTGGACTGGGGTAATAATGTTCCATGCGCCAGCCGCCGTCTGCGGGGCTGTCCAGCACCATAATATTGTCACCAGTCGGCTGCCAGGCAGTCCATTCCGGCTGCTGCTGCAAAAGGCCCTTGCCCGGAGCCCCATTGTGAGCAAAGCGTCCCCAGTAATTCATGATGGCTGTGGACAGCGCCTGTCGCCCTGGCAGGCTGTCTTCGCCATACAGAAAGGGCAGGCGCAGGCCGCCGGCAAAGTCATTAAATACAAAGCTAACTTCAAGGCCATGGCCTGCACCCACTAGTTCAGGCAGATTAACTGGCCAGTTGTTCGGCGTCTCATCCCAGTCAAATCTATAGCCATAGATGGCCACCTGTGGATTGGCAGCTGTCATCAGTCGCGCCATTTGGCTGACGCCAGTGCTGTGCCATCGGTCGGCATAATAGTCAGAGTAGCGCTGATAGAGCTGTTTATCTTTAATCGAGGGCAGAACACCAAATCCCAGGCTGACAAATTCCGGGTTATTGGCCATGGCAGATTTATCTTCATCTCTGTTAGCCCCCATAATCATGGGCACGGCATTGTAGCTGTCAGCCTTGGCAAATAACCTGTTCAAGGGCTCTTTGGGCAACACATGGCCATCTCTAAGCAGTTGGGGGCTCAGCGGCATTGTCTGTTCTTCGACCAGAGACATACTGACATTAATCAGAGTTTCGGCGCTCTGTTGATAGAGAATTGCAGCAATGCTTTTGTCACTCATAGCACTGATATCTCGTTTTGCCTCGTCCATGTTGTTAGCGATACCCAGCTTCACTAATAGCTTGGCCAGTATTTCATTAGAGCTATTGGGCCAGCCTCGCTGCTGACTGTCTCCTGAGAACGGCTCTGTATATAGCTGGTCAGTAAATAGTTCTGCAGAGGCCATAGACTCTGTTCTGCTCGACCCACTCTGGCTAATGGCTTTGTGAAACAGGCCGCTGGCCAGAGGCGATGCCACCAGGCCAAAAATATTGCGCCCGCCGGCAGACTCGCCAAATACAGTGACATTGGTGGGGTCGCCGCCAAAGGCTTCGATATTGGTCTGCACCCATTGCAGGCCCGCAATAATATCCAGCAGGCCATAATTGCCCGAGGCATCTTCGAGAGTGGTGGCGTCACGGCGCAGGGCGCTTTGGTTAAACCAGCCCAGAGGGCCTAGCCGGTAGTTGAGGGAGACAAAAATAACCTGCTGCTGAGCGGCTATATTCTCACCAGTGTAAAACCGGGCGGAACCCACAGTATTGCCACCGCCATGAATCCACAGCATCACCGGAAGTTTGCGCTGGGTCATGCTGGGGTTACGTGTGAGGCGACGCGGCGCCCAGATATTCAGATACAGACAGTCTTCGCTGCCCACGACGTCGCCCTGATTGCCGGGGGTTGCGGCCAGAAAGGTCCAGTGCTGAGTGCAGGGTGCTGTGCTCTTTATTGCTGCCAGGAGGTCAGTCCAATTCTCCACCGGCTGCGGTGCGCGCCAGCGCAATGGGCCAACCGGTGGTGCGGCATAGGGTATGCCTAGCCAGCCATAGGTATTATTGCTGTCGGCAAAGCCAATTACCTCACCATTGTTAATGCTGCGCACCGATTCCGGGGCTGCTTTAAAAGCGGTCACCGGTGCTGTGGCCATAGCATCCAGATCGGCGTCGCTATCAACTAGCGACATGATCAGGCCGATGCTGACGACAGCTACTGCCAGCATTATCCCTAAGACTTTTTTATATCCCATGACTTAGTCCAACAATAAATCGGCCAGATGAGTGCGGTGATGATAGGCATCACCATACTGATGCTGACTCCAGAGAGCTCTGCGCAGATATAGCTGGGCATCGCA
>DDCQ01000050.1:0-8685 GCA_002334915.1 Porticoccaceae bacterium UBA2002 | reverse complement strand
TTGGCCATACGGCAAGCAATTTCAGCATCCTGATCCAGTGGCTGGTCACCCACCAGAGTGGCGGCGTGGTACATCAGCGTCCGCGCTGAGTCCATACCAATCAAGATATCTACGGTGGGGTGCTTTAGGGACTGGTAGGAGCCAATTAAGCGACCAAATTGGATTCTACTGGTCAGATAGGCCACCACCAGATCCAGTGCTGCAGCGCAGCTGCCGGTGGATTCTGCTGCATTGAGCAGGGCACCGAGCAGTTTAATATCGCGCAGAGCGATCTCTGCCTGGGGCAAAATAGCCTCAGCACTGACGGTAACGCCGCTGAAATTGATATTGCAGGCTCGCTTTGTTTCATCGATAAGTAGCTTGCTGCTCAGCGCATCCTGGCTCAGCTGGGAGGCCTCAACCATCACTAGCACCTGAGCGCCACTGTGATTGGCCGAGACGATAAAGAAGTCGGCCACGGCTGCGTCATTGACCAGAAGCTTGGTACCCTGAAGTTCGAAATCTGCCGACAGTTCACAGCTGGTCGAGGTGGCGCCCCAGTCTTCATTGTCTAACAGAGCTAGCGTGCCAATGCTGCCTTCAGCGGCCAGCGGTAGCCATTTGGCCTTCTGTTGCTCAGAACCACCGCGCAGTATTGCCTGAGAGGCAATGGTAGTGGAGATATAGGGAGTGCTAAGCAGATTGCGGCCCATGCTCTCCACAAGAGGCAGGGTAGACCCTATACCCAACTCTGAGCCGCCGTACTGTTCTGGAATAGCAATGCCGGTCCAGCCAAGGCCCACCATTTCTGCCCAGATATCTGCACTGTAGCCATTGTCAGAGCCCAGCAAGCGGCGCACTGCGGTGATATCTGAACGATCAGCACAAAAGCCTTTGGCAGTCTCGAGAATCATCGCCTGCTCATCGGTAAAAGCCAGAGCCAAGTTTGTTTTTCTTGTCATAGTCTGAATCCTCGCTCTAATCTTTTGGCAGGCCGAGCACATGCTCGCCGACAATATTGGCTTGCACCTGGCTGGTGCCGCCGCCGATGGTAGTGGAGAAGTTGTTCAAATAGGCGCGCTGCCAGAAGCCACCGTCTACAGCCTCGTCATCACCCACATAGAGCGAGCCCTGAGCGCCCTGCAATGTCAGTGCATACTGGCGCATACGACGATAAAACTCGGTGCCGCGCAGCTTGCCAGACAGGGTTAGAGAGTTTGGGTAATCCGCACACAGAGCGGGTATACCAATACGTTTTTCGCCCAGATGCAGGGCCTTCTCTTCGATTAGTAGCTTGACCAGATTATCTCTGGTGACCTGGTCCTTGAGAAGAGGGCGGCCTTCACGCTCAACTTCCGCGGCCATCTTTAATAGATCATTCATCACAATGGACAGGATGGAGATACCGCCGGCTGCGCCTGCTTCGGCACCGCGCTCATACTGCAGTGTCTGCATGGCGATGCGCCAGCCCTGACCCTCTTCGCCCATGATGCAGTCCGCGGGAATGCGCGCATCGGTAAAGAAGGTTTCGGTAAAGCCGTATTCACCGGTTAGCTTTTGGATGGGCTGGGTGCTGACACCCTCGACATCCATGGGTGCCAAAAAGAATGACAGGCCATTGTATTTGCGCTCTGACTGACTGTCGGTGCGGGCCAGCAGAATCATATATTTGGCATAGTTGCCCATGGTGGTCCAGATTTTACTGCCGTTAATCACATAGTCTGAGCCATCGCGCGCTGCTCTGGTCTGGATACTGCCCAGGTCGGAGCCATGATTGGGTTCGGAGAAACCCTGGCACCAGATATCCTCGGCATTGAGAATGCCTTTCAGATACTTCTCGCGCTCGTAATCTGTGCCCTTGTCGAGAATAAGAGGCCCAGCCCAGCCCAGCCCGATAACATTAAAGCAGATAGGCACTCGGGCCAGTTTCATCTGCGCATCCACTATATTCTGGTGGGCGGCACTGAGGCCGCGGCCGCCGTATTTCTCTGGCCATGCCATGCCCAGATAGCCTGCAGACCAGACTTTGTGTTGCCATTCGCGGAGAAAGTCGAGAACCTGTTCGGATCCCACTTCCATAAATGTTTGCGGCAGCAAAAAGCCTGGATCCGCTGGTTTATTATGTTTTATCCAGTCAGTGACTTCCGCGCGCAGTTCAGCCAACTCATTTTGCTGTTCTAGCTCATTGCTCATGGGCTCTGTTCCCCTCGATGTAATATTATTTTTATACCTTAACCAGACCCCGGTTAACTGTCTCTTGAATCTGTGCCATAAGATAGAGATTTGACGCCAATTCTACTCTTAATTACGCAGCGTGCAGAGGAAAGTTCAGCTTACCTGCAGCCCCTGTCTGTGATAGTGTTTACCGACTTAGTTCGCTGGCACCAGTTGCGGCGGCAATAATAATTCAAAGCTAATCAATTTAAGGAAAGTCTCCATGACTGAGTCAGCAGAAAAAACCATTCTGGGTCATCCCCGCGGTCTTGTAATTTTGTTCTTGACTGAAATGTGGGAGCGCTTCTCATACTACGGGATGCGCGGCTTGCTGATTATCTATCTGACTCAGCATTTCTTGATGTCCGACGAGAGTTCCAGCGTGCTCTATGGCGCCTATGGGGCGCTGGTTTATGTAATGACTATTATCGGTGGCTCACTGGCTGATCGCTATTTGGGTGCCCGCAAGGCGGTAACATTTGGCGCCATACTGCTGACCTTTGGCCATTTTGGTATGGCTTTTGAGGGCGAGGGCTCAAGACAGTTGATAACCCATGGCGATAAGCAGTATGAGATTGTGCTGGATGGCCGCGGCGGTGATGCGCGCCAGCAAATTGTTACAGATCTGGGTGCTTCCTATGTCAGTTTTACTGAGACCAGCATGGCTATTGCCGAGCCTGAGGCTGTTGGGCTGGCGTCGAGCATTGAGCGTTCTGAATTTACCATTAGCGTTGAGACTGAGGAGAAATATCTCAATATCCTCTATCTATCGCTGGCGTTAATTATTGCCGGTGTGGGTTTTTTAAAGGCCAATATATCTACCATTGTTGGCTCTCTCTATGGCTTTGGCGATACTCGAAGAGACTCAGGTTTTACCATTTTTTATATGGGCATCAATATAGGGGCATTTCTGGCGTCTCTGTCCTGCGGCTATTTGGGCATTGTCTATGGCTGGAAATACGGCTTTGGTCTGGCTGGAGTAGGCATGCTTCTGGGGCTGGTTATTTTTCTGTCCTGCCAGAGCTGGCTCGATGGCAAGGCAGAGCCACCCAACGCGGACAGGCTTAAAGAAAAAGTCTTGTTTGGCATCAATATAGAGTGGCTTTGCTATTCGGTGGGGCTGGGCATTATTGCTCTGTCTATGCTGCTGGTGATGAATGCGGATTTAGTTGGCGGAATACTGGGGCCTGTGGGTATTCTGATGTTTATCTGGCTGGTGAGTCACACCTTTACGCAGCTGCAGGGCGATGAGCGTTCGCGAATGCTGGCGGCAATCTATTTTGTGTTGGCGCAGATTCCTTTCTGGGCGCTGTTTGAGCAGGCGGGTTCATCCCTGAATCTGTTTACCGCCCGCCTAGTAGATCGGGAAATTATGGGTTGGTCTGTGCCGGGCCCGGTGTTTCAGTCTTTAAATGCCGGCTTTATCTTCGTCTTTGCCCCCTTTATGGCCTGGCTCTGGGTGTGGCTGGCCAGGCGTCAGCTCAATCCTTCGACGCCGGTTAAGTTTGCCCTGGGCGTGGCTATGGCTGGGCTGGGATTTTTAGTATTGGTAGCAGGTATGCAGGGTGCTGGTGCAGTGGGTCTTACGCCGGTGATCTTTATTTTCCTGATCTACTGGATTCACACCATGGGTGAGTTGATGGTGTCTCCTGTGGGCCTATCTGCGGTAACCAAGCTGGCTCCGGCAAAAATTGTGGGTATGACCATGGGCGCATGGTTCCTCTATTCTGGCCTGTCCAACTATCTGGCTGGCGTTATTGCGCGAACTACTGGCGCTGAGACCATTGGTGGTCAAATGACCAATGTGGCAGCGGCCAAGGCGGGCTATGTGGATGTCTATTCTCAGGTGGGCTATATAGCTCTGGGTATCTCTCTGCTGATGCTTTTAATATCACCTGTGATTAATAAAATGATGCGCGGAGCAGACTGAGCCAGCCGCCTGGGGGAGGGATATGAGATTTAAACACTTATTGCTGGTAGCCACTGTCATCATACTGGCGGGCTGTGGCTCAGCCACTGATGTAGACTCGTCTATTAACAGCACAGAGGAATCTGCTGCAGATTTTGTTGCGCGAATGGAAGTCGAGGGTCGTGAACTGGCTCGCGAGGCTCGCGCAGCCTACTGGGTGCGCAATACCTATATTACTGGGGATACCGCGATTCTGGCGGCGGCAGCTGGCGAGCGTGGCCTGGCCTTTGAGAGCGCCATGGTTAAACAGGCCAAGCAGTATCTGGGCACAGATATGGACCCAGAGACGGCGCGAGCCATTGAGTTAATGTTGCGCGGCTCCTCAGCTCCGGCTCCAGATGATCCCGAGTTACAGGCTGAACTCTCGGCTATTCTCACCCATATGGAAGGTCAGTACGGCGCCGGCAAGTACTGCAATGCAGAGGGCGTCTGCCGTGAATTACAGGAGCTAGAGGCAGTGCTGGCAGAGTCGCGAGACTATGACGAGCTGCTCGATATATGGCAGGGCTGGCGGCAGGTATCGCCCCCATACCGCGCTGATTATCAGCGCTTTGTGGAGATCGCCAATCTGGGTGCCCAGGAATTTGGCTACAGGAATCTGGCCGAGTTATGGCAGGGTGGCTACGATATGGACAGCAATACCTTTACCATTGAATCTCGCCGGCTCTGGGATGAGGTTAAGCCTCTCTATGACGAACTGCACTGCCATGTGCGCGCCAAACTCAATGAGAGCTATGGCGCTGACAAAGTGGCGCTAGACCGGCCTATACCCGCCCATCTGCTGGGCAATATGTGGTCACAAACCTGGGATAACCTCTATCCTATGATAGAGCCCTATCCGGGAGTATCCCCTGTGGATGTCACTGCCGCCATGCAGTTGCAGGGCTGGGATGAGATAAAGATGGCCAGGACTGCAGAGGGCTTTTTTACCTCTCTGGGTATGCCTGCTCTACCCGAGAGTTTCTATAAGAATTCTATGTTGAAAAAACCCCGGGATCGCAATGTGGTCTGTCATGCCAGTGCCTGGGATTTTGACGATGGCAATGATCCAAGGATCAAGCAGTGCGTGGAGGTTAATGGCGAGCAGTTTGTCACATTGCACCATGAGCTGGGGCATATCTACTACTTCCTGCTATACAGGGACCTGCCCTCAATATTTAAAGGGGGTGCCCACGATGGTTTCCACGAGGCCATTGGCGACACTATTCAGCTATCTATGACTCCTGGTTACCTGCAGAGTAAAGGGCTGATGGATAGAGTAACTGAGGGCTATGAGGCTACTATTAACAAGCAGATGAAACTGGCTCTGGAAAAAATTGCCTTTCTGCCCTTTGGTAAAATGATCGATGAGTGGCGCTGGAAGGTGTTTACCGGCGAGATAGCCCCCAAAGACTACAATAGGGGTTGGTGGAAGTTGCGAGAGGAGTACCAGGGTATAGCGGCACCCACTGAGCGCGGCGAGGAGCACTTTGATGCTGGTGCCAAGTACCACGTACCTGGCAATACGCCCTACACCAGGTATTTTCTGTCTTTTATTATGCAGTTCCAGTTCCACAAGGCTCTGTGTGAGGCTGCGGGGCAGGATGGCCCGCTGCATGAGTGCTCTATCTACAACAATAAAGCCGCGGGCGATAAACTTGGCAATATGATGGCCATGGGCCAGAGCAAGCCCTGGCCCGATGCCATGGAGGCTATCACAGGTCAGCGCAGCATGGATGGCAGTGCGATTATTGATTATTTCGCGCCGCTGAATGCCTGGTTGCAGGAGCAAAACCAGGATCGTGCCTGCGGTTGGTAACTGACTCCAGGGTCATATAAAAACAACAGAGGCGGCCAGGTGGCTGCCTCTTTGCTATTGGGCGTAGCGATTATTTATGGCATGATTAATGCCAATATAAGCCGCTCTGTAATTAGACCCATGTGTAGTATTCAAATCCCATGATTGGAATTAGTTTCAGTGATAGCGCTTGCGCGCCGCAGGAACTATTATGGCCAAGTTTTGATATGGGAACGCTGTGGTTCCGACAGAGTTTAAACGGTCGTTAGATCCATATCTGGCGGCCAGACATTAGAACCAACCCAGGACCAAGTTTATGCCACAAATAATTAAAAAATCTGAAATCGAGCAATATATCGGCCATGTCTGCGAACCCACTGACTGGTTTGAGGTGACTCAGGACCAGGTCAATGAGTTTGCTGAGTGCACATTGGATCGCCAGTTTATTCATATTGATCCTGAAGCGGCGGCTAAAACTCCTTTCGGTGGCACCATTGCCCACGGCTTTTTGACGCTGTCTATGCTGTCTCACTTTTCCGAGAGTTATAACCTGCTGATTGAAGGCATCTATATGGGTGTTAATAAAGGCTTCGACAAGGTGCGCTTTGTGGCCCCTGTGCGCGTGGGTAGCAAGATTCGCTGTCATGCCACTGTGGCTGATATCAGTGAGAAGCGCCCGGGCCAGTACGACTTTAAGGTTGAGGTTTCAGTGGAAATTGAAGGCGGTGATAAGCCCGCGTTGGTTGCTGAATGGCTTAGCGTGCAGATGGCTAACTAAACAGCAACAATAATATTTAACGAGGTTAGGTAATGAGTATTAATTTTGAAGGTCAGGTGGCTATTGTCACTGGTGCCGGCAATGGCCTGGGTCGTTCCCATGCGCTGGCGCTGGCTGAGCGCGGTGCCAAGGTTGTGGTCAATGATTTAGGTGGCGCACGGGATGGCACTGGTGCCTCGTCCGATGCGGCGATGGAAGTGGTTGGCCTGATTGAGGCGGCGGGGGGTGAAGCCTTTGCTCACGGCGCCAATGTTGCCAAGTTCGATGAGGTTCAGGATATGGTTACCCAGGCCATGGAGAAGTGGGGTCGGGTGGATATCTTGATTAACAATGCCGGTATTCTGCGCGATAAATCCTTCGCCAAGATGGATCTGGCTGATTTTCAGCTGGTGATGGATGTGCACCTGATGGGTTCGGTCAACTGCACTAAAGCGGTGTGGGACATTATGCGCGAGCAGAACTACGGCCGCATTGTGATGACGACCTCTTCCAGCGGCATGTACGGCAACTTTGGGCAGACCAACTATGGTGCTGCCAAGATGGCGGTGCTGGGCTTTATGAATACATTGGTGCTCGAGGGCGGCAAGAACAATATTCATGTCAATGCACTGGCGCCCACAGCTGGCACCCGCATGACTGAGGATCTAATGCCTCCAGAAGTGCTGGGTATGCTGACTGCGGAATCTGTTACTGCTGGCGCGCTTATCCTCTGTGATAAGAAGGCACCAACCAGGACTATTCTCTGTGCCGGTGCTGGCGGCTATGCCGTGGCCGGTATGTATGAGACCGATGGTATTTTTATGGCTAAAGATGAGCAGAATCCTGACCTTATTGTGGCTCAGTGGGACCAGCTCAGCGACACCAAAGATCATCTGCCGCTGGAGTCTGGTGGCAAGCAAACTGAGAAGTTTTTGATGAAGGCCATGGCGGCACTCAAGGGGTAACTTCTCTTTATAAATTAGATTAAGTTTAATTCATAACATACTATAAATTAAGGATTTTATTATGAAAGAAGCAGTAATTGTTTCAGCAGCTCGCACGCCGATTGGCCGAGCTTTCCGCGGTGCATTTAACAATCTGGAATCACCCTCTATGAGCTCCCATGCCATCACTGCAGCTGTTGCCCGTGCTGGTGTTGATCCGGCTGAGATCGATGACTGCATTATGGGTGCTGCGATGCAGCAGGGTACTCAGACCATGAATCTGGGTCGTCAGGCGGCTATGGCTTCTGGCCTGCCTGTGTCTGTCGCTGGTATGACTGTTGACCGTCAGTGCTCTTCTGGTCTGATGGCTATTTCTATAGGTGCCAACAATATCACCAATGATGGTGCTCAGGTGATTGTTGCCGGTGGTTGCGAGAGCATCAGCTTGATTCAAAATGAGAAGTTTAATGCTCATCGTGTTGCTGATCCGCTGGCCATTAAGCACGCTCCGCTGATTCATATGCCTATGTTGGATACTGCCGAGACTGTGGCTAAGCGCTACGATATCTCTCGTGAGGTTCAGGATGAGTATTCGGTGATTTCTCAGGCACGTACGGCGGCGGCCCAGGAAGCTGGCCTGTATGCGGATGAGATTGTGCCTGTAACTGCGACCAAGCTGGTGACCGATCGTGAAACTGGTGAGGTGTCTAAAGAGGAAGTGACTCTAACCAAAGACGAGGGCAACCGTCCTGGCACTAATATTGAGGCCCTATCTGGACTGAAGGCCGTGCGCGATGGCGGCACCATCACTGGCGGTAACGCTTCTCAGTTATCTGACGGCGCTGCTGCGGTTGTGCTGATGGATGGTACCCTGGCTTCTCAGCGTAATCTTGAGCCTCTGGGTGTTTACCGCGGTATGGCTGTGGCTGGCTGTGAACCTGATGAGATGGGTATTGGCCCGGTTTTCGCTATTCCCAAATTGCTGCAGCGCAATGGTTTGAAGATGGAAGATATTGGTCTGTGGGAGCTGAACGAGGCGTTTGCG
>DDCQ01000015.1 GCA_002334915.1 Porticoccaceae bacterium UBA2002 | reverse complement strand
TGAATCTGGAAAAGTTATCAAGCCAGTACTCCTAATGGACACATAACTTTTTGAGCCTTCATTAAATCTTGCTGATGCCCATTTGCTGTTTTGCGAGTGGGTTGTTCTAAAGCTATCGCGCTGAAAACACTACTTTAGCCCAACAAAAAATCGAAGCGCCATGGAACGCTATCGCGCTGGTAATTTTTTACGAGTGACTAAAAAGAGCAGAGCCCCGAGCAATGACCATCCAATAATAATGATCCATTCCTGTGGCCAAAGCAGCGCTGACGGGCTGCCGGGCATATAGAGAAAAGCTAAACCCATAGAGAGTATCAAGGCGAGTATTCCTATAAAGTAGCCAAACGGTACTTTATAAGGTCGCTCTAGATCTGGCTCTTTGAAACGCAAAATCAGGAAAGACAGCGCAACCATGGCATAGGCAACAACAATACCCAGACCTCCTGCATTTACCAACCAAACCAGTACCGGTCGACCGAAAAAAGGCCCAATGATTGACAGGCCACCTATCAGTAAGATCGCATTGTAAGGAGTGCGATATTTTGGATGTAACTTGCCAAGAGCTGCAGGTAATAGGTTTGCGCGTGCCAAAGCATAGATCGCCCTGCTACCTCCGATAATAAATGCATTCCAGCTAGTCAGTATACCTGCGAGACCTGCGCCTAACATGGTCAAGCGGCCAGCTTCGCCGAACACCACTGAATTGGCTTCAGCTACTATAATCTCTGAAGTTGCAAATGCCTCTTTATTGAGTACCAAGCTTACACCCAGAACCATTAACACATACCAAGCAACAGCCATTGCAACTGATAACATTAAAACCGACCCTATTTCCCTATAAGGTAAATCAATTTCTTCTGCCGCCTGAGGAATAGTATCGAAACCGACGAACATAAAAGGAACCATAACCAATACCAGGGTAATGCCCGATAAGCCATCAACAAAAAGTGGTTCCATGTTGGCAGTATCGCCATTGGCCAGAGATCCTAATACAAACAAACCGCCAACTAAAAGGATAACAATGACTACTGCTGATTGAACGACGGCAGCCATACGGACACCACGTACATTTAATATGGTCATGGTAACCGCGCCTGCAACACCTACTAACACCCAGCTAAGGTAAACATCCCACCCCGCGATTTGCCAGAGAAAGATTTTATCCAGCCCTGGTAATAGAGCATCGAGAACTGTAGGCAAGGCTACTGCCTCAAATGTAACCACAGAGACATAACCAAGAATAACTGCCCAGGTACAGATAAAGGAGCAGCCTGCTCCCATAGCGCGATGACTATAGACATGCTCCCCTCCGGCAAAGGGTAGTGCAGAAGCAAGCTCAGCATAGGTAAGGCCAATGACTAGCATAATACCGCCGCCAATAAGAAAAGCAGTAATAGCTCCAATGGCACCGGCTGATTCAATCCAAACGCCAGACAGCACGACCCAGCTCCAGCCGATCATCGCGCCAAAGGCTAAAGCTAAAGCATCTCGCCGACCAAGTACGCGTAAAAAATTTTGTTGTTCGCCAAATGAACCCATAGCGCAAAGAATAGCACATGTCACTCGACATGTTCAATTATTCAAATCTGAATTTGCCCGCGCAACTTTGCCAGACTGTCTGAATTGCTGGCTGCATTTAATATCAGCGCTTCAGCCGGCATAACAAGGTTGATTTATATTGGCACCTTCCAACATCGGATGACTCCATGTCACGGGCAGAGAAGCAGCACAGAGGTGTTAGGCGTCACCACCATAGAGTTTATCGACCAGATCATAGACTACCGAGCGAATCTTAGCGCTATCATTTTCCCAACGTTTGCCCGGGGCTACAAAAACGGTTGTTCCCTCTATGAAAGACATTAGAGTAACAGATTCAATACGAGGGTTCTTACTTCCAGCCTTGTGGAGTAAACCCTCCAGAATCTGCAAATATTCAGCATAGATATCGTCAACCAGATCGGCCACTAATGGCTCCACCTGACCCATGGCCCAGAGTTGTGGCCAAAGTTTATCCGCCTGTAACCTTCCATCTGCTGGTTCCGACGAAGCGAATTCCAAGACCCCTTTGATAGTTAGCGGCTCATTAGCTTTTACAGCATCAAAATTGCTGTGGTATATGTCAGCGATATAAGCCACCAATGCACGCAACATATCTTCCGAGGTTCGAAAGTGATATTGCAAAGCACCTAGCTTAATACCGCTAGCTCGAGCTAGGGCCCGCATGCTCAGGCTGCCATAGCCCTCATCAATAATAATATCAACCGCTGCCTGTAATATCTGCTGTTTGCGCTCACTCATCGATCATAGAATCCGTAACTTTTCCGACTGAGTAGTGAGTTTACAGAAAAGGATAGCCAGAGTCTCCCAAGATAGGATTATCTAGGTTTTTTAAATGGCTATGCGTGCTAAGTCAATTTTCGGTCAGCTGTAACGCCGCGAGACTTAATATTGGCAGCCAGGCGCAAAATAAGTGCCAGCAAGCCCAAGACAGCAAAGACAACATCTATTGTCTTTGCATTTTGACTTAGGGCCTGCTCGGTATAACTCACCCAGATCGCCGCCCAGAAGTACCAGATACCTACCCAATGCAGCCAACTCCATTGGGCGCGACTTAATTTTCGACGCACTGGATAAAATGAAGTAACGGTTAGTGCCAATAAAAGGACATAGCTAAGGCTTCGCCCCACAAGATCGCTGGTCTTATGCAGCTCATCCCAGTAATAGGCGGGGTATAAATCCAGTAGCACTGCGATAAAGACCGCCTGCCAGGCAAATCCAGCTGCAAAGGATAAACCGGTATAACGGCGGTTTCTCAACAACCACTGTGAAATAGCACCTGGAAAAAGCGTTACCAGGGCTGATGTCACAAAGGCGATAAGTATCCAGGGAGAGGCAAACTGCACAGATAGACGTATCAATTTGACTGTGGCTTCAGGCGAGGAGATACCTATGATCAGCATCCCGGCAACCATGCCGCCAAGGGTCAACAGCGCAATCAGGTAAAAAAGCGGCCAACCATTCAATACCCTGTATTGGAGCAAGGTCAGCTGACTACCTCCCCCACAGCACGAATCGACGCATCAATCGCCGACTGCACATAGGCATAGGCCTCGGAGTCAGAATTGGCTATGCTGATTCGGCCAAAGGGCTGTCGTCCAAGCTCGTGAGGTGCCTGCCCTGGTTCCCAACGCGGGTCATGAAGATCCATATATTCATAGGCATAGCCATGGGACCAACGATTAATGGTAATGGCCTCAATATCCCTATCAGCATCAAAACCGGCCTCACCAAACATACCGGTAAGCTGATGTCGAATTTCTCGCTCATAGTCAGCAAATGAGGTGGCCATTATTTTGTGCCTGCCAAGCCGACAGAGATCGCGCCCAGACTGTTTACCATCACCCTCTGGTGCAGGCATATGCAGCATATACATCACCATGGGGTCGTTCGGTTTGGTTGAAACCTGGTAAGCCCCCAAATTCACGGGCGGTGCGTGGGTGACCAACTCAAAAAAGGTATCAGCACAGACATAGAGGGATGCACCACTTTTTCGCACGGGCGCACTGGTTTTAAGCACCACATTGGCACTGATAAAAGGAACTTTGGAACCATAGGCCAGATTTTGTTTCTGCGTCTCAGGTAGGTCTGGGCAGAGATGTGGAATCATGCCGTTGTATCCGGCAAGGATGCAATGCCTTCCCTGCACCCTAAAGGCACGATCGCCAGACACATAGGAAATATCGACCAGGTCTGAGCCCCTATTGGCAACATTAACCACCGTGCTATTTAAACGAATGCGCACTGGAGCATCTTGCAAATCCAATTGGGAATAATCAAAACGACTGGCAACCAACTCCTCCATTGAATCGGCGCCCGCCACCTGAGGGATAAGTTTATTCACAAATAGTCTTGCCACAGAGGCATTACCATCGGGGAAAATAGGTGAGCGGTACGCGTTGGGGTCCTCTGGCACATCAGACTCCCCATCTGACTCTGGGA
>DDCQ01000084.1 GCA_002334915.1 Porticoccaceae bacterium UBA2002 | reverse complement strand
CTCAGGGCGCTCGTGTTATTCGTGTGGATATTGCCCGCGACGAGAACCTTCCTGATTGTCATGCGGTCGATCTCACCAACGCCGATGCCACACGAGAGTTGATACAAAGTTTCGGACCTTTCGATAGCCTGGTCAATCTCGCCGGTGGCTTTGCCATGGGTACCGAAAGCTGGGACTCGAGTGATGAGCAATGGGACCTCATGTTCAGTCTGAATGTGTCTACCATGCGCAATGCCATCAGGGCCGCTGTTCCTGTGCTGCTGGAACAGCAGAAGGGAAGTATCGTCAATGTTGGCGCTTTTGGAGCGCGTGAAGGGCAGGGTTTGATGGGGGCCTACTGTGCGTCCAAGAGTGTGGTGATGCGTCTCACCGAAACTCTTGCCGAGGAACTTAAAACGAAGGGCATCAATGTCAATGCCGTATTACCCACGGTAATTGATACTGCCGCCAACCGTTCCGCAATGCCTGAAAATAATCCTGCCGACTGGGTATCGTCCGATGATCTGGCTGCTGTTATCTGCTTCCTACTTTCTCCAGCTGCCAAAGCCGTGCACGGTGCGTTGTTGCCTGTGCGGGGATTGAGTTAGTGAGCTAACTGCTGTCTTACTGATGTTCAACTGAATGCTTCTTCTGGGGGTATCTCTCGATTGGTACCTTCTTCTATAAGCACCAACAGATGGTAAGTACATTGAGGAATTTCTGTATCGCAACTCCTAAAACATGATGCTTGGCAATATTCCGACCTAGCTTTTTGACAACCACTGGCTATCAACCAAGTGCCTTACAGGCGCGGCTCGATTCTAAGGGGCCTGCCAGGAAATAGTTGTAGCGCAAAAATGATATGATGTATCAAGTCAATTTATGGCGCTGTCTGCGCTTTAACTTGATTAAGATACGAATACCCTGTGACAAACCTTCTCCCTGTAACTGTGCTCTCTGGCTTTCTTGGTGCGGGCAAAACCACTGTACTTAGCCATATCCTCAACAATCGCCAGGGCAAAAGAGTGGCCGTTATTGTCAATGATATGAGCGATATCAATATCGACGCAGCAATGGTAAAAAGCGAAGTGTCTCTAAGCCACAGCGAAGAAAAACTCGTTGAAATGAGCAATGGCTGTATTTGCTGCACCCTGCGTGAAGACTTGCTGCTGGAAGTCAATAAACTGGCCAAAGACGGCAGATTTGATTATCTGGTCATTGAGTCAACAGGTATCTCAGAGCCCTTGCCAGTGGCCGAGACCTTTACCTTTGCCGATGAAGAGGGCGTTTCATTATCAGATGTGGCAACACTGGATACCATGGTTACCGTAGTCGACGCGGTCAATTTCCTGAAGGATTACGAAGACGCCAAATACTTACAGGACTCTGGTGAATCTCTGGGTGACGATGATGAACGCAGCGTTGCCGATTTGCTGGCAGATCAGGTGGAGTTTGCCGATGTGCTGTTGGTCAGCAAAACCGATTTGGTTGAACCCAGTGAGGTTGAGAGGCTTACCGCTATTCTCAAAAGTCTTAATACCCATACTCAGGTTATTCCTATTAGTCAGGGCCAGGTGCCTGTAGACGAGGTGCTGAGCACAGGTCTATTTGATTTTGAGCGCGCACAGGAGGCCCCGGGCTGGCTCAAGGAAATGCGCGGGGAACATGTGCCGGAAACTGAAGAATATGGCATTAGCAGCTTTAGCTATGTTGCCCGCCGCCCGTTTCACCCGGAAAAATTCCACCAGTTTGTGCATGGTACAGAGCAGTACGGCAAACTGATTCGATCCAAAGGTTACTTTTGGCTGGCTACTCGCCCTGAATTTGCCGGCCAATGGAGTCAGGCGTGCGGCATTGCGCGCTACGGCTTTGCCGGTATGTTCTGGAAAGCCGTTCCGGAACACAACTGGCCTACAGACGAAGAGTCAATGGCCACCATCAAGATGCAATGGGAAGAGCCCTTTGGCGATATGCGTCAAGAATTAGTCTTTATCGGCCAGGGGCTTGATCAGCAAGCTATGTTGAATGCCCTCGATGACTGTCTGTTATCAGAAGATGAATTGCTTAAAGGCAAACAGTATTGGGCAACATTAAGCGACCCCTTTCCTGCTTGGACGGAAAATGCATGAACCCAACAAGCGCAGTGGCTAAAGCTCAAACCTCAGCAAAATATCCATGGCATGATGCCAAGGGCGATCAGTTCGACGTGCTGACTGATATCTACCAGCAGAACACCAATATCGCTATCTGGCAGCGCTCAGTACCCGCAACGCTGATTGAGGCCGGTGAGAGTATTCTTGCTACCAACTCAGGCCTGGAGCTCTCCTTGATCGTTACACCAGAGGAGGCTAATGCCGCTGTCACCAAAGCCTTGGGTGCAATGCCAATGGCAACAGTGCTGAGCGAAGATATTGCACAGCTGGTGGATATGTTCTGCTGCCTGTTTGACCTCAGACGTGCCGGCTTGAGATTGACGGCGCTGGATCGCGCCATGTGTCCGAGGTTTCATGTCGACAAGGTTTCATGTCGACTGATTACAACCTATCAGGGCGTCGCCACAGAATGGCTTCCACACCATGCTGCTGATCGCAGTAAGCTGGGTCTCGGCAATCAGGGCAAACCAGATGAGGAATCTGGGTTATTTAAGAGTGCCAGCGACATCCAACAGTTATGCCGAGGGGATGTTGCGCTGCTCAAGGGCGAGTCTTGGCAGGGAAATCAAGGGGCAGGGCTTATTCATCGCTCACCCCAGTTGCCAGATCAAACACGCCGACTATTGTTGACCCTTGACTTTATGGACGACTAAATCGACTCCGCTGTGAAATCAAGGCAGTTGAAATAGATCGTCCACCGAGCAACTAAGGGTTCTTGAAATTTTTAATGCCAGCACAGTAGAGGGAACATAGATTCCATTTTCAATGGCATTAATGCTTTTTCTTGAGACCTCAGCACTTTCCGAAAGCTCTTGCTGCGTTAAACCGGCAGCTTTTCTAAGCTCTTCAAGATTGTTTAAAAGTTTTTTGTGGTGTTTGCCCAAGGCTTATTGCTCTTCAAACTTTTCAACGGCATCGGTTAATTCTGCACTGGTATTGGGGTAGAGATAGCCAGCAATCATAGTGCCTATTCCTATAGCACTCACCAGAAGCCCGACGCCCTCAAAGAAAGGTCCCATCGCGTTAAAACCGAGAAGGTATAGGCCAATCCCGACAAACAATGTTATGACACCGCCTCTACGATAATCGATGGGCTGTTTTTTTCTTTCATCAAAAATACCCAGCAAATCTTCCACTTTGGATGGGTCATCCATATGTTTGGCTATCTCCAGAATAGTTTCTCTCTTGCCTTTACCCTCCAAATATTGCCAGATAAAGACTGCCACAGGCACAATAATGCCTGTGAGTATGCCTAAAATAGGGATTAAATCGCTCATGGGTTTTCTCTCAAATGTTGATGTAACGCAAACTTACCATGCAAAATAAGGGAAGTAAAGGTTACACAAAGAAAAGTTAAAGCTGACCGATGCCGCACCAGCAATTTGTCGGCAGCTTGAATAGATTTAATTGCTATTTATTGTTTAGCTGCTGAATTTCTGCGCAGAGTCTTTTATAAAAGTTGGGGCTGGCGTCGGAGGCATAGGTCATATACATAGCCATCAAAATCTGTTGGCGATATTGCTGCAAATCTATATAGCCATTGACCCAGTCTTGACGAGCGAGCCGTTGGCAGGCAAAAAGTTGCTCGGCAAGTTTTGCGGTTTCGATATTGCCTTGAAGGAACCCGTCTTTTAGGGCTGCAACACAGATGCGTTGTGCTATTTGCAGTGACTGGTGGAAGATTCCCGTCGGCAATTCATGGTCAAATAATTTTGTTCGGTCTGCCGCTATAAAAGCCGCGCGATAAAAGGCCTCATCCTGTTTATATAGATGCAGCAAGTTATCGGTAAATACTTCAGCGCCTTGAATGGGGTCGGACATGTCGGGATTCGACATGGCCACACTGATGGATTCAACCAGCTCTGCCACCAATTCATGGAAAATATCATTCTTCTTGCCAAATAGGTTATAGATTGTAGGTGCGGATACACCAGCCTCTTTGGCCAGCTGAGTCAGAGTAAATGCCTCAAAACCCTCTGTTGCTATTAGGTTTTTAGCCATATCGAGGATATGTTGGCGACGCAATTTTTTATTTGCTTGGCGGGTGGTGTTTCCTCTAGCTAAGACTTGAGTACCCAATTGACAACCTCCGGAAAAAAAATCTTGACCACAGTTTTAATGGGATATTAAACTTGTGGAAAAATAAAGACAATATAATAAAGTCAAAAAAATAGTAACGAAGGCCTATTTATGAAACAAGATATCAGCCCATCAATCGAAGCCTGTGCAGCCCACTATGGCGAACATGCCACTGCTATGCGTGACTATTTAATTGAGGGTCAGCGAAATGCCTATGGTTTAAATAATCGTGGTGCGATCCGCTTTGATGAAAACGGTGGCCTAGCTGAAGATATATTGAATGCCTATTCTCACTATGGCTTTTATATCTTCGAGAACGTGTTAGCTCAGGATGAATTAGACGATATAAAGAGTGATTTGGATAGCATACGTGAATCCTACCCTGCCGAGCCCAATGGCAAGCTAACGAAAGACGGCAAACCCGCTCTGGGAGCGGACTGTCTTGGCCCCAACCTTGTGTGGTCTAAGCCCCTGGGTGATCCTCTGGGCGGCACAGAGCTTGCCAATGGTCGACATCAGGTTAAGTTATTTGAACCAGAGGCCGACGAGTCGGCACCAGAATATGCACCCTTTATTTTGTTGGGTTCTCTGCAGTTTTCAGAGGCTTGCCTGCGAGTCTATGGTCACCCTCAATTGCTGCGCGTGGCCGAGTCAATTAATGGAGTGGACTTTGCACCCTTTAATGAGAGCCTATTTATCAAGGACCCCGGTGTTGGTGCCGCAGTGTCTTGGCATCAGGATGGCAATACCCATTGGGAGAGTGAGCATTTCGATGAGGGTATTCATGGCTTTAATTTTATGGCCCAGGTCTATGGCAGCACGGCAGTCAATGGTGTTTGGGTTAAGCCGGGCAGCCACAAGGTGGGCAAAATTGATATTAAGCAGTTGATAGAAGAATCTGGCAGTGAACGCATTGAAGGCATGGTGCCATTGGTTTGTAATCCGGGTGATGTGATTATTTGTAATCGCCAGTTGCTACATGGTTCCTTTCCCAACTGCGGTTTTGAACCCAGAGTAACGGTGAACTTTGGTTTTCACCGGCGTTCATCTGTATTGGGGATTCAGGGCCCCGGTCTGTATAGCGAGCCTATGTTCTATGATGAGGCTCTGATCGAAGAGCGCTCTAAACCCCTGGGTTATGCCATCGATGCGCGTAAACAGCGCTTTCCCGATGAGCCTTCTTATCAGTATCAGCCATTTATTGATTCAGGTAAGACCTTTCGCTGGAATAAGACAGTCAAAGCGGAATTAAAAGATTACAATCTGCGGGATCTCAGTATTTAGCGTTAAAAGGCTGGACTTGCTGAGGCTTAAAAATAACAAGTAGATATAATAATTAGAAATGTATTTTGAGGTGCCTGCATGCAACTGGCAATTTATGGCGCTGGCTCAACCGGCTGTTATCTGGGCGGGCTTTTGCAGCTTTGCGGCCATGAGGTTAGCTTAGTTTGTCGCCCACGTATTCGTGATTCGATTGTGGCTGCTGGCGGTATCACCCTTACCGACTACAGTGGCCAGAATGAAAAGGTGATGCCAACTGGGCTGATTACACAGCTGGCAGATGAAACCTTTGATGCGGTATTTGTAACATTGAAGTGTCATCAGCTTGAAGCTGCCGCGCCAGATTTAAAACAGCTTACCGAAAACGGCGCCCAGCTATTTTTTATGCAAAATGGCCTAGGTAGTCTGGATCTTGTTCGGCACCAGTTGCCGAGCGATAGTCTCAAACAGGGGATTACACCCTTTAATATTCTGAGCCTGGACAATGCGCATTTCCACCGCGGCACTGAGGGAACATTTCTATTTCACCAGACATCGGTGACAGAACAGCTTGCCGAGCAGCTGGGTGCCATTGGTTTTCCCTGCCAACTGCATACCGATATGCAATCTGTTATCTATGGCAAATTGCTGCTCAACTTAAATAATGCGCTCAATGCCGTTGCAGATCAGCCTATTAAAACCCAACTTGAAAATCGTAAACTGCGCAGGGTCTATGCCGCAGCTCAGCGTGAATGGCTTGCTGTGGCAGCAGCAGAGGGGGTTGAGTTGGTGCAGTTTACCGCGGTAAAGCCCAGCCTAATGCCGGCTATTTTAAGTTTGCCCAATTGGATATTCCTGCGCCTGGCCAAGGCGATGCTGGATATTGATCCCCTTGCGCGCTCTTCCATGTGGGAAGATATTCAATTGGGTCGAAAAACCGAAATTGAGTTTCTTAACGAAGCCGTAGTTAGGCGCGCTGAGATCTTGGGTATTGATGCTCCTGTGAACCGAAAGATCAGTGCCCTGATCCATAGTCTGGAGCAGGGCGAAACCGTTTCGCTGGATTCACTCTATAAACCCTGAAAATCTGATATGCTTTGGCTGCTGTTGGGGTTAGGTCTTTTATTGGCCTCAGACCAACCGTTTTTTTCCTGGGCCAAGAAAGAGTCTAAACAGCCAGGTTGAATCCTAAGAGGAACAGTTATGAGAACCTTACTTATTGTAATCATGGCCTTAATTGCTAGCGCTGCGTCGGCTGAGCCCGCAGCTGATCCTTCCGGGCTTTGGAATACCTTTGACAAGTCTGGCACGCTGCAATCGACGGTGGAGGTTAGAATTGAAGCGGGCAAGTTATATGCCACTATCCGTCGTCTCCATAATCAGCCAGAGGACAACCCAGTCTGTGAAAACTGTAAGGCCGACTTATATGGCAAGCCGGTTATTGGTATGGAAGTGATTAACGGGCTAAGTCTAAAGAAAAATATCTGGCAGAAGGGCACAGTGTTTGATCCAGAAACTGGCGGTGCCTACAAAGGCAGAGTCTGGCTGGAAGATGACATGCTTATGGTGCGCGGCTATGTCGGATTTGTTTATCAGACCAAATCCTGGCAAAGAGCCCTTTAGCTATCCAAATCGCTGGCATTATGGCGTTGGGCAAGTTGCCGACTTTCGTCTCCCCAGACGCGGTTTACTCTGAGCCCGCGCTGCACAGCCGGGCGCTCCTGAATTTGCTCAGCCCAGCGGACAACATTGCTATAGCTGGCCACATCCAAAAACTCCTGGGCACTATATAGAGAGCCTGAAACCAATGTGCCATACCAGGGGTGGGTGGCCATATCGGCGATGGAGTATTTATCACCGGCTAAGTATTCGCGGGTTGCCAATGTCTGGTCGAGCACATCTAACTGTCGTTTAACTTCCATAGCAAAGCGATTAATGGGGTACTCATATTTTTCGGGAGCATAGGCATAGAAATGGCCAAAGCCACCGCCGAGAAAGGGTGTGCTGCCCATCTGCCAGAACAGCCAGGACAGACATTCGCTGCGCTCTGGCATTGTACTGGGTAGAAATTCATTAAAGGCCTCGGCCAGATACATCAGCATGGCTCCAGACTCGAATATTCGCACTGGTTCTGCGCCGCGGCGATCCATCAGGGCGGGTATCTTTGAATTGGGATTGACCTCTACAAAGCCACTGCCAAATTGCGCACCTTCGCCAATATTAATTAACCAGGCATCATACTCGGCGTCGGAGTGGCCCAGAGCCAATAGCTCCTCAAACATAATGGTGACTTTAACCCCATTTGGTGTGCCCAGAGAGTAGAGTTGGAACGGATGCTTGCCAATGGGTAGCTCTTTGTCATGGGTTGCGCCAGCTATCGGGCGGTTAATGGCGGCAAACTTGCCACCACTTTGCTTATCCCAGCTCCAGACTTTAGGGGGGGTGTAGATGTCACTCATGCTGAGACCTGCTCCTGTATTGATTGTTTGAATTGTTGTCGAAGTTCCGCGTAACAATGGCTTCTTAGGCTGACTCTGAGTCCAGCCTTTTAAAAATGCGCTCTATGGTGGTGGTAGTGATCACCTGCCCATCGCTGCTAAGGGATTGGGCCAGTTGTCCCTTGCCCGTACTGTCATAAATACTAAACAGCACCAGTGCACCCTCTGGCCCCGCCTGTTCCATATGCACATCTCCGGACTCTTTATGGGCAAAATCGCCGGTAGTTCGGATTCTGGTATCCAGCGTTTCGCCGGTTGCCAGATCTATATCTGTCACCCGAAGCTCACCCTGCAATACCAATGAGGTTGTCTCTGCCATGTGACGATGAAAGTGGCAGTAGCAGTTGGGTTCCCATTTAACCAGTAGCTCCAGGCGGCCATCCTCGCGCGCGTCGAGCACAGCATCAGAATAGTCTATGGGGTAGTCGAAAGCGTCCCCTCCGGTATAGCGCTGCCATTGAAGATTGTTATTATCCAGAAGATTCATAGAGCTGCGCCCAGGTTATTATGACTGATTGTCTTCGGAGATTGAGTGCAATAGATCCTGATGCTCGGTGCTCCACTTACACAGAGAATCTAGCACCGGCATAAAAGACTGACCGAATTGCGTTAGCGAATATTCAACCTTGGGTGGAATAACTTCATAGACCTTGCGATCAATCAGATGATCTCTCTCCATCTCCCGCAGCTGCTTGGTTAGCATCTGTTGAGTGATGGGAGATAGAATGCGTTTCAACTCGCCAAAGCGCAGTGGGTCCTCACGCAGATTGTAAATAATAGCAATTTTCCACTTGCCGCCAATCAGGCTTAGGGCATCACTTACAGGACTTTTACATTGGGTCCCTTGAGTTTCACGCCCTTTACTTTCGCGCTCTTTATTTTTGCTTACGGTCTGCATTTCTATACCAGTATGATTTTAATGACTACTTGTATAATCCACCTAACACACCATATCATACCGTGTATCAATCAAGGGTCAACTATAGGGCCTACCACTTAAGGAGAGGGAAATAATGTCAGATAATAGCTCAAAAGAAATACGCTCAACGCTAACCAATGAAGGAATATTAGAATTATCTATTGTAAATGCCGAGCGACCAGTTCCCGGCGACGATGAGGTTCTTCTCAAGATTGAAGCCTCACCCATTAATCCCTCTGACCTTGCCTTACTGATTACCTTTGCAGCCGATCTGGATAGCCTGAGCGTTTCCGGTGAAGGGGACCAGACAGTGGCATCCATAAAACTACATCCGGGACTACTGGGCGCTTTGAAACCAAGAATGGGTCAGTCCATACAGGTAGGTAATGAAGGTGGTGGTGTGGTTATAGATGCCGGTGCCAATGCCAAGCATTTGATTGGCAAAACCGTTGGTGTGGCCGGTGGCGCCATGTATAGCCAGTACCGCTGTGTTCCTGCCCAGAGCTGCCTGGTGATGAACGAGGGCACTACCTCTATGCAAGCGGCCTCTTCCTTTGTAAACCCGCTAACGGCTCTGGCCTTTGTGGAAACCATGCGACTGGAAAACCATACGGCGCTTCTAAATACTGCCGCTGCCTCAAATCTCGGCCAGATGCTGGTTAAGATCTGCAAGGACGATGGCGTACCTCTGATCAATGTGGTCAGAAAACCAGAGCAGGTGGAAACTCTGAAAAAGCTGGGTGCTGAATATATCTGTGATACCAGTGCCGACAGCTTTATGGGCGATCTGGTGAATGCCATTGTGGCCACTGGCTGTACCCTGGGCTTTGATGCCACTGGTGGTGGTAATGGCGGCAAGCTACCGGGTCAAATACTGACAGCGATGGAAATTGCAGCCAATAAGACGGCTACCGAGTACAGTCGCTATGGCTCCGACACTTACAAGCAGGTGTATATCTATGGTGGACTGGATATGTCACCGACTGTTTTAAACCGTTCTTTTGGCCTGCAATGGGGACTTGGCGGCTGGTTGTTAACGCCAATGATTGGCCGCATTGGTATGGAGCGATTTGGGCAGATGCGTGAGCGTGTGGCTGCAGAAATCAATACCACCTTTGCCAGCCATTACACTCAGGAGATTTCTCTAGCAGAAATGCTGCAGCCAGAGATTATCCGCGGCTATGCAAAACAGGCGACCGGTGCGAAGTACCTGGTTAACCCCCATAAATAATTAATTTTAACCAATCGAAAATAAAAGAGAATAAAAATGCCAGAGATGACATTGCTAGGCTGGTTTCACACGATCCTTGGGATAGTGGCACTAGTCAGCGCGTTTTACACGCTGTTTAAATATAAGATTATTTCCCTCGATAACCGGTCTGGCAAGCTGTATGTGCTAGTCACTATTATTGTTGCCGGTTCAGCACTGGGAATATACAACCAGGGCGGCTTTGGTATTGCACACTGGCTGGCGGTATTAACCCTGGTGGCGGTTAGCGGTGGCATTATTATGGAAAAGTTTAGTTGGTTTGGCCGCTTTTCCATGTACTTCCAGGCGCTGGGTTACTCTAGCACGCTGCTGTTTCATATGATTCCAGCGATCACCGACTTCCTGCGCCGACTGCCTCTGGGCGATCCGTTTATTGATTCATTTGAAGATCCGTTGCTGGCCAAGTTCCATCTGGCCTTTTTACTGATCTTTGTGGTTGGCATTCTTGCGCAGGTACGCTGGTTAAGCAAGAACTCAGCTGATTCTGCCGCAAGCGTCTAATATCACAGTCTATTCAAGCCTCGGGGGTCCTGAGTTGTTGGGACCCCAGTTAGGTTAACTAGCTTGGCAGCCATCCTTTTCAGCTATTTCCTGCGATAAAAGACTTGCAATGCCTCTCGGTCAGTTATTTAATGACTGCAAGTCATTTATAAAACTATCGGAGAATAGACATGAACGCACCGCAAAAAATCCTTGTAGATACTGAAACCGAACTCAAAATGCAGGCGGCACTGCAGGCTCAGCGCGATAGCTATATTGCTGAGGGCGAGGTGTCGGCGGCGACCCGTATCGACCGTATCAATCGCGCTATTGATGTGCTGGTTAAGAATGCCGAGTCGATCAGTGAAGCAATGAATTCAGATTTTGGTTGTCGGCCACGAGAGGTCAATCTGATGACTGATGTGACCGGCTCTATCGAGTGCCTCAAACACTCCAGGAAGTACCTTAAAAGCTGGATGAAGGTGGAAAAGCGGCCCAGCATGTTCCCTCTCAATCTGCTGGGTGGACGTTCATCTATCGAATATCAACCCAAAGGTGTGGTTGGTGTACTGGCTCCCTGGAACTTCCCCCTGGGCATGGTATTTGAGCCCTTGGCCAATGTTCTGGCCGCGGGCAATCGGGCCATGATCAAGCCCTCTGAGTTTACGCCTACCACCTCTGCTCTTATTGCGGAGATGGTGGCCGAAGCCTTTGACCCCACTGAGCTAACGGTTTTTGCCGGAGGTCCGGAAGTAGGGCAGGCATTCTCCTCATTGCCGTTCGATCATATGATCTTTACTGGAGCCACCAGCGTTGCCCGTCATATTATGGGTGCTGCAGCACGCAATCTGGTGCCGGTCACATTGGAGCTTGGTGGCAAGTCACCGGTGGTGGTCTCCCGCAGTGCTAACCTCAATGAAGCAGTGCAGCGCATTATGGTGGGTAAAATGTTAAATGCCGGTCAGGTCTGTATTGCCCCTGATTATCTGATGGTCCCCGAAGAGAGCTTAGATCAAGTGATTGAGCAGGCCACTGCGGTAGTTAATGAGATGTATCCAACCATAGTGAACAATGACCAGTACACCGCTATGGTTAATGAGCGTCATTACCAGCGCATGATGGACAACCTCAACGATGCCGAAAAGCGCAAAATCAAGATGGTTACCATCAACCCGGCCAATGAAGACTTTAAAGATAATCCTGCCCAGAAGCTTCCACCGACGCTGATTATTAACCCGGATGATGATGCCATCTGTATGCAGGATGAAATCTTTGGGCCATTGTTGCCGATTAAAACCTACAAGCACTTCGAAGAGACTATTGGCTATATCAACGATAGGCCTCGCCCTCTGGCCGCCTACTACTTTGGCTATGACAAGGCTGAGGAGAAGCGCTTCCTCACGGGCACCACCTCTGGCGGCGTCTCTATCAATGATGTGATGTTCCATATGCTGCAGAAAGACCTGCCCTTTGGCGGTGTCGGTCCCAGTGGTATGGGCGCCTATCATGGTATCGAAGGCTTTAAGACGTTCAGTCATGCCAAAGGTATCTACCGCCAGCCAAAACGCATTCCTGTGGCTAAACTGGCTGGCTTTATGCCTCCCTATGGCCCGGCTTCTGAGAAGAATATTAAGGACAAAGTAAAGCGATGAGCACAGAGCGAAAACGCGCACGCACTCAGGATCAAAAGCATTTTCGCCGCCAGCAAATACTAGACGCGGCAGAGCAGCACTTTACTGAGGTGGGTTACGAGGGATTCTCCATGGCGAACCTGGCCAAACTGGCCGGGGTCGTTAAAGGGACTCTGTATCTGTATTTTAAAACCCGCGAGGAAGTGTTTTTAACCCTGTATAACCAGAGTCTGGTGCGCTGGAGTCATGTGTTTCTCAATCAGCTGCAAGACGCCATGACAGATCAGGATTATGCAAAAACCCTGTACACCACAGCTCTGGCTGATGGCAGCTTTATTCCCCTATTGACCAGGCTTGAGCATGTGATTGAGCACAATGTGTCCATCGACAGTTTGATTCAGTCAAAGCGCAATTTTATCGAGCGTGTGGACTGTATTGCTCAGGCTACCGCGCCTGTTTTGGGTTTGAGTGAGGCTCAGTCTCTGGAGTTGGTTAAAACTATGGGAGTGCTGTTAGTGGGCGCTGCCCGAGCAGATCAGGGGCCGCCATTGCAAGGGGAAGATATTCCTGCAGATGTACAGGGGCTGATCGACAGCTTTTCCTCTGAACCTATTTTTATCAAAAATGCCTGCCGCATTATTAGCGGCATTCGTGCCGAGCACAGCGCATAAGGAGCATAATAATGACAATAAACAGACAGTGGCTACTGGCCGCCCGACCAGATGGCATGATTGGCCCACAAAATTTTGAGTACGCAGAAACTCCCATACCCAGCATCAGCAGTGGCCAGATTCTGGTAAAAAACCTGTATCTGTCTTTCGACCCCACCCAGCGCAACTGGATGGTTGACCGGCCCGGCTATCTGCCGCCGGTGGCGATGGGCGAGGTGATGCGTGCGGGTTCTGTGTCACAGGTTGTTGAGTCTCAGCATGGGGACTTTGCGGTTGGCGAGCTGGTACAAACCACAGGATGTTGGCAAGACTACGCCGTGGTAGCACCAGGTGAAGGCCCCACAGGTATCAATAAAGTACCGCCTGGTGTATCGCCCGAAATGATGCTGTCGATTCTGGGTATCACGGGCATGACCGCCTACTTTGGATTGATGGATCATGGCCAGCCCAAGGCGGGCGAGACAGTGCTGGTGTCCGGTGCTGCCGGTGCCACCGGTTCCGTGGTGGGACAGATTGCCAAGCTTAAAGGTTGTCGCGTGGTGGGTATTGCCGGTGGCCCTGAAAAATGTGCCTGGCTAAAAGATGTAGCAGGATTTGATGCGGTGATTGATTATAAAAACGAGAATGTCAGCGAGCAGATTGCCATCCACTGCCCGGACAAATGGGATGTATTTTTTGATAATGTCAGCGGCCCGATACTGGAAGCCGCGCTAAATCATCTGAATCTCTATTCCCGGGTTGTTATGTGCGGCGGTATTGCCAATTACAACAACACAGAGCCGGCGCCCGGCCCCAATAATCTAATGAACCTGGTGACCAATCGCGGTCGTATGCAGGGCTTTATTATTCTCGATTATCTCCCCCGCGCAATGGAAGCTATTGAAGCCCTGATGGGTTGGGTAGCCTCTGGGGATATTATCTATCAGGTTGATATGCAGGAGGGGTTTGACAATATTCCCCGTACTTTGCAGCGACTTTATACGGGCGAGAATCTCGGCAAGCAGCTATTAAAAATAGCGGACCCGGTTTAGAGGCCTATTTATATGAGCCAAATTTCTAAAAAAGATCGGCAGGAACTCCCGGCTCTCGCACCAATGCTGGATATGGTAGAGGCCGGCATGGGCTTTGTGCCCAATAGCATGCTGACCATGGCCCACTGGCCGGAACTACTGGACGCCTTTGGTGGGCTGGGTGCGACCATACTGCAAACCGGCGACATT
>DDCQ01000062.1 GCA_002334915.1 Porticoccaceae bacterium UBA2002 | reverse complement strand
TGCGCGGCCTTGTTGGCAGTGTTGATGGCGCCACTATTCTGCGCGCCAGTATTCAGGGTGACCGCGACAATGCAGAGCAATTAGGCATTCAACTGGCCGAGCAATTGCTGGCCGCTGGCGCTGGCGAAATTCTGGCCGAGGTCTATGAGCGCTAGTTCAGCAGCCAGCAAGCCGGTGCTAGTTGTACGCCCGCTGCGTCAGCAGGATGCCTTTTTGCAGTTGCTGAAACAGGCCGCTATAGATTACCAATACAAATCCATTATGCGTATCGAGCCCATTGCTGAAACAGAGCCAGAGGCTGAGTTAATTAAGGGTTCCATCCTCAGGTTTGCCGAGTTTGACTACGCTATTTTTATCAGTGCCAATGCGGCAGAGTTAGGAATCAAGTGGCTCGATAAATACTGGCCCATGTTGCCCGCTGACCAGCAAATTTTTGCCGTAGGCCAACAGACTGAGTCGATTCTCAGCGCCTATGGCTGCACAGTCTTATCGCCCCGCAAGCAGCAGAATACCGAGGGCCTGTTGCAAGAAATCCCCGCTTTACAAGAACTGAAAAATAAAGCTTTGATTATTTTTCGCGGTGGCGGCGGACGCACCACATTGGGAGATACATTGCAGAGTCGCGGAGCGACAGTGACCTACTGCGAGTTATACAGGCGCATTGTGGTGCAGGAAAGGTTGGCTGACGCTCAGTCGCTGCTCCCCGACTGTGGTTGTCTGGTAGCTCACAGTGGCGAACTTATTCAGGCAATGGGGCCGGCCGCTACCGAGACCGCCAATATCCCTGTGGTAGTGCCCAGCGAACGGGTGGCTGAGATATCTCGCAAGCTGGGCTATAGTAATATTCTTGTGGCAGACAATGCCTTGCCAGGCTCTATGTTTGAAATGGTAAAGGTGGCACTGAGATAGTCTGTTTTTTAAGTCTGGATCATAATAAGCTAACCACTGGCAACCAGCCATAAGCTCAACAGTAAGAGGAAATACAGTGACTGAAGACAGCAAACCGGCACCAGGTAAGGCCTCTGAGAAGCAACAGCCTGGTAAGCAGCCTGAGCCCGGTAAACAGCCTGAGCCGGGTAAACAGCCTGGGCCGGGTAAACAGCCTGAGTCTGCGAAAAAAACCACAGACACCCTATCCAGTATTCTCCGCACAGTAAAAATTATCCTTGCTCTGGGTTTTATCGCCGCGCTACTAGCTGGCAGCTGGCTAGGTTGGGTCCATTGGCAAAAATGGGCAGCAGGCGCTGACAAATCCCAGATACAGCTAACCAACTTGCGCGATTCCATCGACAGTATCCAGCGACAATACAGCCTGGATCAAAAGCAACAGGCACAGCAGTCCCAGGAGTTTCAGCAGCTTATTACCGACTTGCAGTTGCGCTCTAATGCTCAGGGACGGCGACTTGCCGAGTTGGGTTCAACCAGCCGCAGTGACTGGTTGCTCGCCGAGGCAGTCTATCTGACCAGGCTGGCCAACCAGCGGCTGCAAACCGAGCGCCGCACCAAAAACTCCCTGGCGCTGCTCAGCAATGCGGATCTAATCTTGCAGGAGTTAGATGATCCAGACCTTACCCCTGCTCGCAGTGCTCTGGCCGCAGATATTACTGCGTTGCGGTTAGCCGGAGAGGTGGATGTCGAGGGAATTTATTTAGAGCTAACCTCATTGGTCAACAGCGTTGACCAGCTGAGTATAATCAGTGTTCCAGCGCAGCCGGAGATGGAGGTGCAGAGTAGCGCAGAGAGCAGCTCGGATAACTCCTCGGACAAGAGGGCCGAATCCCCCGCCCCTGAATCTGTACTGGCAGGATTTAGCCACAAAGTGGCGCAGCTGATCAGGGTGAGACAGCGCAGCCAACCTATAGAGCCCATGCTGCTGCCTGAGGAAGAGACCCTGGTCAGACAGAATATCCGCCTAATGCTGGAGCAGGCGCAGAGCGCGCTGTTGCGTGAGCAGCAGGTTATCTACAACCAGAGTATTGGCAAGGCGCAGTCCTGGTTGGCACAGTATTTCCAACTTAACCCCAGTGCTCAGGTGCTGACTGAGAGACTATCAGAATTGGCCGGGACTCAGGTGGTACAGCAATTGCCAGATATTAATACTTCCCTTGAGGCTATAGAGACTGCAGTTGTTCTGCGTCAGAGCCGTCTGGTTGACAAAACCAAGCTGGAGACACAGAAGTGAGAAAACTGCTGGTTATCTCTGTACTGGCACTGGTGTCTGGTGCCGCCATTATCTGGTTGCTGCAACAGAACAGTGGCTATGTGCTAATTAGTTTGGGTGATATCAGCATAGAAATGAGCGCACTGGTTGCAGCCACTATTTATGTTGTATTAACTGGGTTTCTGCTGTGGCTGTTACTGGCCATTAGGTGGCTTACCTCTGCGGGTGGTATTCGCCTGTGGTGGAATAGTCGTCGCAGTGCAAAGCAGCGCAGCAAAACTGCCCAGGGCCTGCTTCTCTACGCAGACCAGGACTGGCAAAAGGCCAGCCTGCTGTTATCCCAGTCGGCAGATCGATCGACAATGCCGGTGGTAAACCTATTATTTGCCGCTCGCGCGGCGGCTGATAGCAATGAGCCCAACAAGGCCCGCCAGCTGTTGCAGCGATTAAAAATGACCCATCCCAAATCTCGTCTGTTAGCGGATAAATTGCTGGCAGAACTACTGATTGTCGACGAGAAACTGGATGAAGCTGCAGTGCTGCTGGAATCACTGCACAGTGAAAATCCCAGTGATAGGGGCATTTTGCGGCTTTTAGTAGATACCTATTTCCTGCTTGGCGACTGGAAACAGGCGCAGAAACTGCTGGGGGATATTAAGCACTACGAGGCAATAAACAAGCGCGCTATCCAGCTATTGGAACTGGATATTTACAGCAACCTGCTGGAGGAGTTTGTCGCTGACCCGGAATTTACCGAGCAGGAGCAACAGGGCCAGCTGGCTGAGCTCTGGGAAATGCTGCCTAAGTCGCTGCGCAAGGAATCAGAGATTATCGCGCAATATGCGGACGCCCTAATTAAGGTCAATGCAAAGGACAAGCTGCAACCGCTGTTGACCAAAGCTCTCAGTAATGACTGGCATCCGGGTCTTATAGATCGGTTTGGTACTGCGCAAACCTCAAAACCTAAAAAGCAATTGGCGACAGGGGAGAAATGGTTATTCAGCCATGCAGATGATGCCAACCTTTTGCTGGCGCTGGGGCGAATCTGTCGACGGCTGGATCTGTTGGGCAAAGCTAAAGACTACTTGAGCAGTGCTGTGGCTCTTGAGGCCAGTCCTCAGATCTATCTTGAACTGGCCGAGGTGCTAACAGATATGGGCGAGCATAAAGCCAGTGCCAAAATTTATCGTCAGGGATTGCAGGCGGCTTTCAAAACAGCTGATTAGACTAGTTCTCTAGATACGTTTCTTTTTTAAATCTTGAATTAAAAACCTGGCGGGATGCATTGCCAGGCGCAACTCAGATTCCATTATTGGCTCTTCTCCGGCGATCTCCCCCGCCAAAATCTCAGCGGTCAGAGGCGCGTAGCCCATGCCTCTGGAACCCATTCCGCAATGGATAAACAGATTGGGCCTATAGCTACCCAGGCTGGATATATCGGCCCGCGCATCTTTTCTCAGAGCAGCATAATCCTCCAGTAGCTGCGGCATATTGGGGACCGGGCCAACAATAGGCAGGTAGTCTCTGGTGGTGCAGCGATAGTTGGCGCGGCCAGACAGACTGTTTGGGTTCTGTGGGCCTATAGCCTCTGTCAGACCCTTATCGGTGGCAGCCATCTGCTGCAAATTGGTCTGATGATCAGCTTCCCGTATCTGGGTGGTAAACAGCCCCTTATTATAGGTTGCGCCGCAGCTGTGCGAGCCCTCAAATTGCGGTGTGATATAGCCCTCGCCGCAAATCACCGTTTTCAGAGCGCCAATATGACTATTGCTGGGTATATGGGTTATCTGTCCCCGCAACTGGGTTACCGGCAGAAATCGGGTCTGCTCTAGGGCCAGACAGTCGTAGGCATTAGCGATAATCAGGGTCTCGCTAGTCAGGCTGTTATCAGCCAGGGGTAAATCCTTATCGGTCTGGGTTAAATGCCACTGGCCATCCTGATAGGTAATACTTTGGATATCTGCAGTTATCAGTGGTATCTGATATTGCGCCAACAGTTGCCGACAAATGGCCTGAGGCTGCAGCCAGCCCAGATTTGGAAAATACAGTCCCAGTTGCGCCTGCAGATCTATACCTGCGATATTACTGAGTTCAGTATTACTGCAGAACTTGACCAGATCAGGCTGATTTACAAAGCGCTCAGCTATAAGCCTAAAGTCAGCCACAGCCTTATTGGTTTCCGGTAGCACAAGCACGCCAGACTGTGCCCCCAGATCCTGTTGCCAAAAAGGTTGGTAATACTGGCTGGCAAATATTATGGCTGCCAGATTGACCAGCGGCAGGGCCTCGTCTCGCGATGATAGTTTGGGATAGATAATGGCCTGATTATTTCCAGAGGCACCGCAGCCAGCGAACTGATGGCGATCTATAACTTTAACTTGGAATCCGCGCCTAGCCAGTGCCGCCGCTGCGGTGCAGCCGGCAATGCCAGCGCCTAGCACAGCCACCTCTTTTGACTGCCTCGGGGCTGCAGATTTATCCAGATGCCAGGATTGTCTGGGTTGCCTTTTCTGGCCTCTGGGACTGTCCATGCTAGGCGAGCCCAAACTCCGTCAGAATTTGCCGGGACCACTTAGCGATATAGTCATCGGTGAGTTCTAGCTGGTTTTCATCGTCCAGGGGCAGGCCTACAAAGAACTGGCCATCTTCGGTCAGCGCTTTTGATTGCTCAAAACTGTAGCCCTGATTGGGCCAGTTTCCAACGGTGCTGGCGCCTAAATTGACCATTTTGACCCACAGATAGCCCAGGGCATCCTGAAACCATTCCGGATAACCAATCTGATCGCCGAGGCCATAGATGGCGACCTGCTTGCCGCTAAAGTCCAGGCTGTCTATAGCGTCCCAGTTAGACTCCCAGTCCTCTTGCAGTTCGCCATAATCCCAAGTGGGAATACCCAGCACCAGATACTGATACTCAGCTATTAGCTCTATAGGGTCTGAGGCTATATTGTGCAGGCTGACCAGCTCTGTACCGCTGAGACCATTGATAGCTTCAGCTATTTTTTCCGCTGCCATCTCGGTGTAGCAGGTCGAGCTGCCATAAAACAATCCAATCCTGCTACTCATTAGTTATCCTGTGCTTGACGGCTGCCGGCAAAATCCAGTTGGCGCCAGGCTTCATAGGCGACAATAGATACGGTATTCGATAAATTAAGACTGCGGCTTTCAGCCTGCATAGGTAGACGCAACACATGCTCGATGCCAACCTCTGTCCGTATATCCTCGGGGAGGCCGCGGGTTTCTGGGCCAAATAACAGGCTGTCGCCCGCCTGATACTGCACCCTGGAATAGCATTTTGAGCCCTTGGTGCTCAACGCATAAACCCGGGTGGATTCTGTCGCCTGCAAATAAGCTGTCCAGCTACTGTGAACCTGCAGTGCTTGAAACTCGCTATAGTCCAGGCCGGCGCGGCGCAATTTTTTATCATCCAGATCAAAGCCCAGTGGCTCGATCAGATGCAGATAAAAGCCGGTATTGGCGCAGAGGCGAATAATATTGCCCGTATTGGGAGGAATTTCAGGCTGATAGAGCACTATGTTAAGCATAATTTTTTGTTTGCACGTCGAGACCTGTATTATCGCATTAATTGATAGCTCGGATACAGATGGAACAGCAGTATTCCTTGGGCTATTGTCTAATAATTATTAGGTTAAATGGGGTACAAGAGATGAATTCAGTGATCAAAACAGCACTACTTATCGGCACTTTGGTTGCCTGCTCAGCTCAGGTTAGCGCCGAACGCAGTCCGAACAATATTGCCAGAGATCAGTATCGTCACCCGGCCGAGACGCTGGCGTTTTTTGGCATTACCGCGGATATGGCGGTGGTTGAAATTAGCCCTGGTGGCGGCTGGTATACTGAAGTGTTGGCTGGACAGCTCAGTGGAACCCTGTATGCGGCCCATGCCAATCCGCAGAGTAAAAGTGCCTACCTTCGAAAATCTCTCAGCAGATACAAAGATAAGTTGGCTGCTAATCCAGAGTTCTATAGCAATACTGAGTTACATATTTTTGATCCCGGAGCTCAATTGCTCACTACAGCAGACAATAGCGCCGATGCGGTCGTCACCTTTAGAAATGTCCACAACTGGATGCAATCAAGTAATGAGGAGACTGCATTTAAGTTGTTTTTTAAAACCCTAAAACCCGGGGCAGTGTTGGGGGTGGTAGAGCATCGAGCCAAACCCGGAACTGACCGCAAAACCATGATCGACAGTGGCTATGTCACCCAGGATTATGTGGTCGAGATTGCCCAGCAAGCTGGCTTTGTGCTCGAGGCCAGTTCAGAAATCAATGCTAATCCAGCGGATACTGCCGATCACCCTAAAGGAGTTTGGACTCTGTTGCCCAGTCTAGCTTTGGGCGATGTGGACCGGGATCGCTACCTGGCCATTGGTGAAAGTGACCGTATGACCCTGCGCTTTAGGAAGCCCGCTCAGTGATTGAAATTCCAGTCGACAGACTCAGCGCCGAAATTCTCACTGCCATTATCGAGGAGTTTATTCTCCGCGAAGGCACGGATTACGGTGCGCAGGAAGCCGGCATGGACAATAAAATCGCCCAGGTGCGCCGACAGTTGGCGCGGGGCGACGTACTGATCACCTTTGATCCGGCTACAGAAAACTGCACTCTGCTGACCAGACATCAGTTTGATCGCTACAGCACTGAGGCTGTCCAGCAGGACAATCAGGGCAATAGCTCTGAGTCCAATGGAGCTGCCTACGAAGACTATTCTCAGGACGCAGGCAATAGCATTGACTAGAACCCCGGCGACCATAAAAGGCCTTGAGGCGGCGGCGTTATTTGCGCCATGGCAGCAACAGCTAGCTGTGACCCCCCAGATACTGGTGGCCCTTAGCGGTGGCCTGGATTCAACTGTGCTGCTGCACTTGCTGGCCACTGCCGTGCCCCCAGAGCGCCTCTGTGCCGTGCATATCCATCATGGACTGTCTGCCAATGCGGATCACTGGCAGGCCAGAGTTGAGGATTACTGTCGGTCGCTGGGAGTAAAGCTAAAGACCGAAGCTGTTGAGGTCACAGCCACAGGTGAGGGTATTGAAGCTGCTGCGCGCAGTGCCAGATATGCTGTATTTGAGCGGCTGCTGCGCCAGGATGGCCTTTTAGTGCTCGGCCATCATGGGGATGATCAGGTGGAAACCATGCTCTATCAATTGCTGCGTGGCTCTGGCGCCAAGGGTCTGTCTGGTATGCCAGCACAGAGACCGCTGGGTTCAGGGCAGCTTATCAGGCCATTGCTGGCGGTTGGCAGAGATCAGCTACAGGCTTATGCCAAGAGGCAAAAACTGAGCTGGGTCGAGGATGAGAGCAATAGCGAAGATAAATTTGACCGCAATTATTTGCGCAAGCATGTGGTTCCGGCTTTAGCCGAGCGCTGGCCAGATTATCGGCAATCTATACAGCTTTCAGCAGAGCACAGCACTGAGGCAGAGCAATTGGCAGAGACTCTGGCTGGTGAAGATCTGTGTGCATTGGATTTGCGTGAGGAGCGGGCAGGCTGGTCAATCTGTATTGAACAGCTGCTAGAGCTCAATGATGCGCGGCAGCGCAATGTTCAGCGTCACTGGCCGGCTCTCTGTAACCTGCCCAGACCCAACAAAAAAATTATTGCCGAAATAAATCGCGCAGTTATCCAGGTTCGTGAAGATGCTGACCCATTATTGCAATGGCAATTCATGCAGTGGCGGCGCTTTCAGGGGCGTCTCTATCTGCTGGCTTGCAGCGGCACTGATTTTGACAGCCAGCAGCAATATCAATGGACTTTAGATCACCAGTCGTTGGATCAGGTATTGCAGCTATCTGACAGCAGCCAACTTATTGTCGAGCAAACAGTTGGTGATGGCCTGGTATTAGCGCCAGAGCAAACATTGACTATCAGGTACAGGGAGGGCGGCGAGCGCTGCAAGCCAGCGGGTCGTGGTCACTCTAACAGTCTTAAAAAGCTGTTTCTGGAATATGGGGTAGAGCCCTGGTGGCGGGATCGAACGCCATTATTATATGTGGATAAAACGCTGGTGGCTGTGGGCGATTATTGGGTTTGCGAGGGTTGGCAGGCGCAGCCGGGACAGGCCGCAAAAAAAATCCTCTGGCGGCACAACTCTTTATAGATGTTTGTAGAATACCAACCCGCTTTCTGGTAATCTGCTACCCCATCTTGAGTAGGATGGCAGCCGGTCAAAATTAGACCAAAATATTGGCCAACACCTCTTTCAAAGATAAATTTTTTCCATTTTTTTGCGATCGTTGCAGGGCCACTATGACGCGTTTTATTTTTGTAACAGGCGGTGTTGTCTCCTCCTTGGGTAAGGGTATTGCAGCGGCTTCGCTGGGCGCTGTGCTCGAGGCCAGAGGCCTTAGTGTCACCATTCTCAAGCTTGACCCCTATCTCAATGTTGATCCAGGCACCATGAGCCCCTATCAGCACGGCGAGGTCTATGTGACCCAGGATGGCGCCGAGACAGATCTGGATCTCGGCCACTATGAGCGCTTTTTACGCTCAAAGATGACGCAAAATAATAACTTCACCAGCGGTCAGGTTTACGAGACGATTTTACGTCGTGAGCGACGCGGTGACTATCTGGGCGGCACAGTGCAGGTAATTCCCCATGTGACCGATGAAATCAAGCGCAGAGTTTATGCGGGTGCTGGTGATCATGATATTGCTGTGGTCGAAATTGGCGGTACTGTGGGTGATATTGAGTCCCAGCCTTTTCTCGAGGCCGTGCGCCAGCTAAAAGGCGAACTGGGTCATCAGAGAGCCCTGCTGCTGCACCTGACCCTGGTGCCCTACATAGCTTCAGCTGGAGAGACTAAAACCAAGCCCACCCAGCACTCAGTTAAAGAAATGCGTTCCCTCGGTCTGCAGCCAGATGTGCTGCTATGTCGCTCGGAAGTGGAGCTCGAAGAAGTGCAGCGCAAAAAGATTTCGCTATTTACCAATGTTGAAGAGCGCGCCGTTATACCGGTGATCGACGCCCAGACTATCTATCAGGTGCCGCGCATGTTGCACGAATGGGGTTTGGATCAATTTGTGGTAGAGCGGTTTAATCTCGACAAGCCACTGGCCGATCTCTCGGAGTGGGATGCCGTGGTGGATAATCAGCTGAATTCTGAAGGTGAAGTGGTTATTGCCATGGTCGGCAAGTATATGGAGCTGCTGGACGCCTACAAGTCATTGACTGAAGCATTGATTCACGCCGGCATTCACAACAAGACCAAGGTCAAGATTCGCTATATTGATTCCGAGCTACTGGAATCTGATCCAACATTGATTGAGAGGGCCGATGCTATTTTGGTGCCCGGTGGCTTTGGTACCCGTGGTACCGAAGGCAAAATTTACGCGGTAAAAACGGCCCGCGAAAACAATATTCCCTATCTGGGTATCTGTCTGGGTATGCAAATTGCCGTTATCGAATATGCACGTAATGTCTGTGGCATGACAGCAGCCAACAGCACCGAGTTTGACCCGGCGACAGCCTACCCAGTGGTCGGCTTGATTGCTGAGTGGATCGATAGCAAAGGCAATAAAGAGCAGCGCACCGAAGACAGCGATCTGGGTGGTACCATGCGTCTGGGATCACAGGTCTGTCATCTGGTGCCAGGATCTAAAGCCCATGATATCTATGGCAGTGAGCAGATCGAAGAACGTCATCGCCACCGCTATGAGGTAAACAATAATCTGTTGCCGAAAATTAAAGAGGCCGGGCTGGTTATTGGTGGTCTGTCCTTTGATAAGACATTGGTAGAGACCGTTGAGCTGCCAGATCATCCCTGGTTCTTTGCCAGTCAGTTCCACCCAGAATTTACCTCTACACCCAGAGACGGCCACCCGCTGTTTCAGGGATTTGTGGCTGCAGCCACAGCTTACCAAGCGCAGAAGTAAGGGAGTTAATAATGGATTCAGTCAACATAAAGATCGCAGATATAGGTGTTAGCAATAATGCACCCATGACGTTGTTTGGCGGTATGAATGTTCTCGAGTCCAGAGATATGGCCATGCAAATTGCTGAGGCCTATGTGGAAGTCACCCAAAAGCTGGGTATTCCCTATGTCTTCAAAGCTTCTTTTGATAAGGCCAATCGCTCGTCGATTCATTCCTTTCGTGGACCGGGCGTCGATGAAGGGCTAAAGATATTTCAAGAAATCAAAAGCACCTTTAATGTGCCAGTGATTACCGATGTGCATGAGATCGATCAGGCAGAGCCAGTGGCTGAAGTCTGCGATGTAATTCAGTTGCCCGCCTTTTTGGCGCGCCAGACAGATCTGGTTGAAGCCATGGCTAAAACTGGTGCAGTGATCAATGTCAAAAAGCCCCAGTTTCTCAGCCCGGGACAGATGGGAAATATAGTTGATAAATTCCGTGAATGTGGCAATGACAAGATTATGCTTTGCGAGCGCGGTGCCTGCATGGGCTACGATAATCTGGTCGTTGATATGTTGGGCTTCAGAACCATGAAAGATGTCAGCGGTGGCCTGCCACTTATATTTGATGTCACCCACGCCCTGCAGTGTCGCGACCCTATGGGAGCAGCCTCAGGTGGTCGCCGTCATCAGGTGGCTGAATTGGGCCGGGCTGGTATTGCAGTGGGTATCGCCGGTTTGTTTTTAGAAGCCCACCCGCATCCAGATCAGGCTCTGTGCGATGGTCCAAGTGCGTTGCCCCTGGATCGTCTCGAGCCATTTCTGGCACAGATGAAAGCATTTGATGATTTGATTAAATCGCAGCCGGACCTGGATATTTCCTAGTTGGTCCTAGCCTGCACAGCAAGTTTCTTTTCCGTTCCGAACCTGGTTCACACACTTTAAATAAGGGAGCACCTAAACCATGAGTAGTATTGCAGATATTCGAGCTTTTGAAGTTCTTGATTCAAGAGGCAACCCCACAGTTCAGGCCGATGTTATTTTAGAAAATGGCATTGTTGGCACAGCCTGTGCCCCCTCTGGCGCTTCAACCGGATCAAGAGAGGCCCTCGAACTGCGAGATGGCGATAAGAGCCGCTACCTGGGCAAAGGTGTTCTCAAGGCGGTAGACAATATCAACAGCACTATTAAAGCACTGCTGGTAGGCACTGATGCCGCTGATCAGCGCGCACTGGATCAGGCCATGATTGATGCAGATGGCACGGATAACAAGGCCGTACTGGGTGCCAATGCTATCTTGGCGGTCTCTCTGGCTGCCGCCAAGGCTGCTGCCCAGGATAGAGGTATGGCTCTCTACGCCCATATCGCTGAGCTAAATGGCACTACTGGTCAGTACAGCATGCCTGTACCCATGATGAATATTATTAATGGTGGCGAGCACGCAGATAACAATGTGGATATTCAGGAGTTTATGGTTCAGCCAGTGGGGGCGAAAAGTTTTGCTGAGGCCCTGCAGGTGGGCGCTGAAATCTTCCACTCATTAAAAAAGGTTCTCGGCAGCAAAGGGCTAAATACCGCTGTGGGTGATGAGGGCGGTTTTGCCCCCAATCTGACATCCAATGCCGAGGCTCTGGCAGTAATTAAAGAGGCTACAGAAGCGGCTGGTTATAAGCTGGGTAAAGATGTGACTCTGGCCCTGGACTGCGCGGCCTCCGAGTTTTACAAAGAGGGGCAGTACAATCTCTCCGGTGAAGGTAAAATATATAGCTCAGAGGGGTTTAGTGACTTTTTGGCCGAGCTCTGCGACCAGTATCCGATTATTTCCATCGAGGACGGCCTGGATGAGTCTGATTGGGATGGCTGGAAATACCAGACTGAAAAGCTGGGCGACCGCTGCCAGCTGGTTGGTGATGACCTGTTTGTTACCAATACCAGTATTCTCAGTCGCGGCATTGAGCTTGGCGTGGGCAACTCTATTCTGATTAAATTTAACCAGATTGGCACATTGTCAGAAACCCTGGACGCCATCAATATGGCCAAGGCAGCGGGCTACTCAGTGGTAATTTCTCATCGCTCCGGTGAAACTGAGGATACAACAATTGCCGATCTGGCTGTGGCAACTGCTGCCGGACAGATTAAAACTGGCTCGCTGTGCCGTTCTGATCGCGTTGCCAAGTACAATCGTCTGCTGCGTATCGAGGCCGAGCTGGGCAATGCAGTTGCACCCTATCGAGGCCGAGCCGAATTTAAGGCTTGATAAACGATTAGGGTTGGCAAAAACTTCGCCAAAGCGAATAGAATAACAATATGCGATGGTTGCTGATATTACTGGTGGTACTTCTGGTGGGCCTGCAGATGCGTCTGTGGGTCGGCGAGGGCAGTCTCGCCCACAGAGCAGAGCTGGATGGGCAGCTTGAGCGTCAGATAGAAAAGAACCGCCAGCTTAAACAGCGCAATGATCTTATTGCTCAGGAAGTTGAAAGTTTAAAGAACAATCTCGATTCGATAGAAGAGAAAGCGCGCAAAGATCTGGGCATGATCAAGCAGGGTGAAATTTTCTATCTGGTGATCGACAGGGATGACAATGTGCTGGGTGGCCATGCTAACGCCACTTCTGAGGCTGATACTCAATGACCGATAGAATACCTAAATACTGGGCTATTGTGCCTGCTGCAGGAGTTGGCCAGCGCTTTTCCGCAGATATTCCCAAACAGTTCCATCAACTCAATGGCGCCCTGGTGGCACAGCATACCCTCAGCCGACTGCTGAGCCTGACTGTTATTGCCGCCATTGTGGCTCCTTGCGAGATTGGCTCTGGCTACTGGGCCAAAGTGCCAGCTGCCGCAGACCCCAGGGTACGATTGGTTGCCGGTGGTAAGCGGCGCGCTGACTCGGTGATGAATGGTCTAATAGCACTTCAGAAATTTGCCGCTGATGATGATTGGGTGTTGGTGCACGATATGGCGCGACCCTGTGTCACTCCCGCCAATATAGCCAAGCTTATTTCTGAGTTGGAAGGGCATAGCGTGGGCGGTATTCTGGCGGCGCCAATTAATGACACCTTAAAAATCGTGGGTGCAGACAGGCGTATTCTCAGTACAGTGAATCGGGCCGAGTATCGAGCGGCACAGACACCCCAGATGTTCCGTTTCGGGCTGTTAAAATCTTCTATTCAGGCTATGCTTGACCAGCAGAAGTTACCTACTGACGAGGCCTCTGCCATTGAATTTGGCGGCTTAACCGCCCAGGTCGTCGAGGGCCGTCAGGACAATATTAAAATAACCCGGCGAGAAGATTTGGCAATTGCAGAAGCGATTATGAAAAATCAGGAGGCTGAAGCATGATTTATTCTCGCAGGCTGTCAGCGGAGACCAATCTATGCGCATAGGTCATGGTTACGATGTTCATGCTTTTGGCGAGGGCGACGCTCTGATATTGGGAGGTGTGAGTATTCCCTATAAGCATGGGTTTATCGCTCATTCCGACGGCGATGTGCTTATTCACGCCCTGATTGATGGCCTGCTGGGAGCCCTTGCCATGGGCGATATAGGTCAGCTTTTTCCCGACACCGATCCGACTTACAAAAACAGTAACAGTCGGGATTTACTGGCTGTTGTAGTGGGCATGATGGCTGATAAAGACTATGTGCTGGGCAATGCGGATATGACCATTATTGCTCAGAGCCCCAAAATGGCCCCCTATCTAGAAGAGATGCGTCGCAATTTAGCGGCTGATCTTAGCTGCTCGGTCGACAATATCAATATCAAAGCCACCACCACTGAAAAATTAGGTTTTACTGGCCGGGAAGAGGGTATTGCCTGTCATGCGGCAGTGCTGCTGCAGCCCTCGGCTAATATTATCGGGGCCTAGGTCTATTAAATCTGACCATTTTGACTTTCACCAGATGCCACGCCTGCATGGTGCGCCTCTGGGGCGAGCATTATTCCGCAGCTGCCCCGAGGACTTTCAAGTTGATGAAATAGCGGACTGGCAGCCCAGCGGCCAGGGCGAACATCTATTACTGCATATTCGCAAACGGGACCAAAATAGCCAGTGGGTGGCTGGGCTTTTGGCCCAACTCGCCGGTGTAAAGCGCAATGATATTGGTTTCTGTGGTTTAAAAGATCGCTTTGCAGTCACCACCCAGTGGTTCAGCCTGCATCTGCCCGGCCGCGAAATAGACCCTGCTGAATTGGCCCACGCTGACTTCGATATTCTCAGCGCCCAAAGGCATCATAAAAAACTCCGCCGCGGCATGCATCAGGGTAATCAGTTTAATATTATCTTGCGCGACTTTAGCCCGGCCGCGGATTTGTTGGAGGAGCGTCTCAGGCTTATTCAGCAGCTTGGCGTACCCAATTATTTCGCTGAACAGCGCTTTGGTCACAGCGGCAATAACCTGCGCGAGGCTCAGGCACTAATAGAGGCAGATAGACTGAAGGGCAATAGACGGGGGACTGGACTCTATCTGTCTGCTGCCCGGTCCTGGCTGTTTAATCTTTTAGTAGAAAGGCGCATTGAGATTAATAGCCTGTCGGCCCCCATCGAGGGGGACGAGACGGCTGCACTCTGGGGTCGTGGCCGCTCGAATATCAATGCGACAGTTGCTGAGATTGAGGCCGCTGTTTTAGCCGACTGGCAGAGCTGGTGTTACGCTCTTGAGCACGCGGGTTTAAAACAGCAGCGCCGCGATCTGATACTAAGGCCCGAGAATCTGCGCTGGACCTGGTTGCAAAAGGACCAGTTGCAGCTTTCATTTGGACTTCCTTCTGGCGCCTATGCCACGGCATTACTCAGAGAAATAGCTGAATTATTCCGCCCCGAATTTAATGCCCTGTGATATATTGGTAACGTCTTGGGGCAGCAGCTTTGCGCCATTTAAGGGCGTTTAGTTACCTGGTCTTTACAGGCAGTACTGAACCCAGTATTCAACACAAGATTCAATATAGGAGCAAGGGGTGAACTCGATCGAACTGGCTGGTATTGGCATGACCTCCCAGCGAACCAGAGAGAGGCTGATTCAGCGTCTTGTGGATCAGGGCATCAGTAGCCAACCTGTGCTGGATATTATTCGTATGACCCCGCGGCATATTTTCCTCGACGAGGCCCTGTCTCACCGTGCCTATGAGGACACTGCACTGCCTATAGGCTTCTCCCAAACTCTGTCTCAGCCTTATATAGTAGCGCGCATGACCGAGATTCTGCTCAGTGGCGGGCCCCTTAAAAAGGTTTTGGAAATAGGCACTGGGTCTGGATACCAGACTACTATTCTGTCCCAGTTAGTCACAGAGGTATGCACAGTTGAGCGTATCGAGCCATTGCTCAGAAAGGCCAAAGAGCGGTTTTGCAAGCTGGGTCTCGGCAATATCAAGGCTGAGCTTTCCGACGGCAGTTTTGGCTGGGAAAAACATGCCCCCTACGATGGTATTATTACCACAGCAGCCCCGCAAACCGTGCCAGAGGAGCTGCTTCGTCAGTTGGCGCCAGACGGTATTCTGGTGATCCCGGTGGGCAATGGTGTCTCTCAGGATCTTCGCGTGCTTCGCAGACAGGGCAATTCATCTGAATTTGATGAAGAGGTTGTCGAGCAGGTTAAATTTGTGCCGCTGCTGGGCGGGCTGTCCCGCTAGTCTTGAGTTGAGGCCATAGGCTTATGAAATCGGTCAGAGTAATAGTATGAGAAACTTTGCACAGCAGCTTTTGCTGTTTTTAAAGGGTCTGGCCATGGGAGCCGCCGATGTGGTGCCAGGTGTGTCTGGTGGTACCATCGCCTTTGTCAGTGGCATATATACTGAACTTCTTAGCAGTATCACCGCGGTCAACCTGCGGGCTCTAAAACTACTGAAATCACAGGGTATGGCTGCCGCCTGGGCCCATATCAATGGCAATTTTCTGGTGGTTCTTATGGCTGGCATTCTGACCAGCCTGTTTTCTCTAGCTAAAGTCATGCAGTTTCTGTTGGCAGAGCACCCGCTGCCACTATGGTCTTTCTTTACCGGACTGATTATAGGGTCGGTGATCTATCTGCTGCGCCAGAATCCCCCCAGGCGCACAATAGAGCAGCTGATGTTTGTGCTGGGAGTGCTTATTGCCTATGGAATCTCTATCGCGCCTGCCGTTGCTCTGGAAGGTAACCATATCACCATGTTTTTTGCCGGTAGTATTGCCCTCTGCGCCATGATTTTACCTGGTATATCAGGATCCTTTATTCTTGTGCTGCTTGGTTTATACCCTGTATTTATAGGCGCAATTGCTAATTTCCAGCTGGATATACTGTTAGTGTTCGCTACTGGCGGTATTTTGGGGCTAATGCTGTTCAGCCGTTTTCTCACCTGGCTGTTGAGTCGCTTTCATACATTGGTGATAGCCACCATGTGCGGGTTTTTAGTGGGCAGTCTCAATGTTATCTGGCCCTGGAAACTGGTGACTGAGTCGGCTATGAGTCAATCAGGCAAGGTTATTGTGCTGGCTTCAGAAAATCTACTGCCCGGACAGTTCAGCCAAACCGTGGGGCAGGACCCCCTAACTCTGCTCTGTATTGCTGCATTGAGTTTGGGGCTGAGCCTGGTATTAGGGCTGGAGTACATAGGTACCAAATATCGTCAACAGCCTTCAGGGGGAGACTAATTTAATGAGAGCGACGCAAATTCTATTGCTGCTGATTGTGGTGATCTCAGGCTGTTCTAACTACTCAGCACCTATAATCAGTCGAGAACAGCCTCCCAGTACGCGTATTACCAAACATCAGGTGGCTCCGGGTGATACTCTGTATTCAATTGCCTGGCGCTATGATCTGGATGTGCGGCGGTTAGCCAGGGCAAATGGCATCAGTCAGCCCTATACCATCCTCAAAGGTCAGGTTTTATCGCTAAATACCAAGGGCGTGACACTTAATTCGCGGCCGGTCAGTCCGCCCACCCAGAGCAGAGCAAGCAGCTCCAGGCCCGCCACAGAGGTAAAATCGGCACCCAAGCCCATGGTTTTCAGTAAAAACCTGGTCTGGCAGTGGCCGGTTAAAGGCAGCGTTGTAAAGGGATACAGCCCTGAGGACCTGCGTAAAGGCCTGAGTATTAAGTCTAAA
>DDCQ01000105.1:8016-9995 GCA_002334915.1 Porticoccaceae bacterium UBA2002 | reverse complement strand
CTCTGGGCCCTGGCCGCATCGCCAGACTCCAGTGCCTGCTGCCCCTGTTGATCTGGATTTTGCCACAGGTCCTGCCAGATGGAGGCATTGACTGGTTCGCTTAAACTTAGGATGGGTACAATCATTACCACCACCACAGAGCCTTTGCGGAAGCTTAGAATTAGTGCTGGAATTAGCAGAATAATCAACCAGAACCCCTGGTCATCCCAGAGATCAAAAGAGCGGTCTACCTCTCTGGTGGCATCGCCAAAAATCTGTTCGGTGATTTTTAGCAGATCATTAATATCGTTGTCATCGGCACTGATTTCCCGATAGATGCCGCTGTTACTGCTGGCCAGTCGCTGCAGCGAAGATGAGTCCAGTTTGGGGATAAGAATGCTGCCACTGCGATCTTTGACAAAACCACCATTGCCCAGAGGAATAGGTGCGCCTTCGGCAGTGCCAACGCCCAGTATCGACAATCGGTATTTTCCAGCCTGGGCTATCATTGCTTGAATGGTGCCAAAGGCTGACCCGGAAACACCATCGGTGATTAAAATAATATCGGCCTGGCCATAGCCACCATTGGCAGCCAACTCAATGGCCAGAGCTATGGCCTCTTCGGTATTGCTGCCATATTCTGGCAATAGAGTAGGGTGCAGAATGGGCACCAGACTGATAATTGTATTGTTGTCCTCGGTCAGTGGCGACACCGTATGTGCCTCCCCCCCATAGACCACCAGCGCAGTAAAACCCTCGCGGCGACTTTTGAGAATATCAATCAGTTTAAAGCGCGCGCGAATCAGACGGCTGGGAGAGATATCCTCTGCCAGCATGGAGGGTGATAGATCAAATACCAAGATGGCAGCACTGTCCTGTTTAAGCACGGGCTGAGGCAACTGCTGCCAGGTTGGGCCAGCCAGGCTGATACAGCAGATTGCCCAGGTCAGCCCCAGACCAGTTAGTAGCCAGCTAGAATTTCGGCTGCTGTTATTTTCGCCCTGCATTAAAAAGGGCAGCAGTTCCGGGTTGATAATCTGTTCCCAGTTGCCTGCGCTGCGCTTGCGCCACTGGTAAAGGCCAACAGCCAGTAGAGCCGGGGCCAGGCCTAAAATCCACCAGGGCCGCAGAAAGTGAAATTCGCTAAAAGTCGTCAGCCAGTCAGCCATGTTCGCCTCGGGGATTGCCTGCGAGAAAGCGCAGCAGGGCGATTAACAGACTTAGAGCAAAGGCCAGCGCCAGGGGCCAGTGAAATAATGTCGCTATGGGGCGCAGGGTTTCAGCATCCTGTTCTATGGGTTCCAGACGATTGAGTTCGCTGTAAATGGCCTGCAGCTCCTGAGGGTTTCTGGCGCGGAAAAACTGGCCGCCGGTGGTGTCTGCAATAGTTGTCAGGGCCACTTCATCCAGGTCGGCGCTGGGATTGGTGACCCTCTTGCCAAACAGCCCCCAGGTTTCCTGTACCTCAGCGCCTATACCAATGGTATAGATTTTTACCTTGGCACGGCGAGCCAGGTCGGCAGCTTTTAGGGGATCCAGTTCTCCGGCATTGTTGGCGCCATCGGTAAGCAGGATAACCACCCGATGATTTTCCGGGCGATCCTGAAGGCGCTTAACGGCCAGCCCTATGGCGTCGCCAATGGCTGTGCCGTTATTGCCAGCAAAGCCAATTTGCGCCTCGTTGAGCAGAGTTTGCATGGTCAGGCGGTCAAAGGTGAGCGGTGTTTGCAGGTAGGCCTTTTCGCCAAATAGTATAAGCCCGAGCCTGTCGCCCTGGCGTTCCACTACAAAGTCACCAACCACAGATTTTACCGCCACTAATCGGTTGACCTGCCGTCCTTTTAGTTCCATATCATCTCGCTCCATACTGCCGGAGATATCCACCGCCAACAGGATGTCGCGACCCTCTGCTGGCAGGGCCACAGGTTCGCCAATCCACAGGGGTCGAGACAGAGCAAACAGGCTGGCTAGCCAGCAGAGGCTGAGCAGCAGCAAAAGCA
>DDCQ01000105.1:6981-7960 GCA_002334915.1 Porticoccaceae bacterium UBA2002 | reverse complement strand
TAGATAAAAGGTATTGGGGCCAGTGCCAGTGCCCAGGGCCAGAGTAGATTTAGCATGGGGGCTTATAATTCAGTTTGTGGCTGGGCAGATGCTGGCGGATCCAGATTGTTGCGCTTTCCGTTAGCTGTTCAGTAATAAGGGGGTCCAGTTCACTGTCTTTTGCATAGAGCAGGTTATCCAGGTTATCTGGCAGATTAGCAAAAATTGCCCCCGGACAGCTATGTCGAAGAAAGGCAAAAAACTCATTAATACTCAGGCTGCTGTAATGTTGCTCTGGGTAGGCGCTATTAACTGTCTGCTTAAGCAGTTCTATCAGGGCTGCAATCTGCTGCTCACTGCTGTGCTCAATCTGCTGCAGCTGCAACAGTGCCTGACGGCGATAGAGCCTAGCTCTATGGCGCCGAGACCAGAGCACCAACAGTGCGGCCAGGCCAGCGCAGGCGACAATGATTAAAACCCACCAGCCTGGGGCCAGTGGCCATGCTGATACGCTGTTGGGCAGGTGAATATCCCGCAGTTCGGCTAGAGGATCACCGGGGTTCATAGTTGGGCACTCATCATTTTGCTGACCTGCGGGAACTGCGACGCTTGCCGTAGGCGCGGGCCAGCACCGACATCACATTATCCGAGGTATCAAAGGGCAGCAGGCCAGCTGATAGTTGCTCGCTGAGTTTGCGCAGCATCTGCCCGCGCTGAATAAAGGCATCGGCATAGCGCTGACGCAATTTCTGGCTGCTGGTATCCAGCATGGTTTGCTGTTGACCATCGGTAACTGCATATAGAGAGGGCGGTGGCAGCTGGGTTTCAATGCTGTCAAAAACATGGCAGAAATTGAGATTGGCATGGCGCGACAGCTCAAATAGATGGCGTTCGCAGCTGTCGTTCAGATCATGGAAGTCACTGACAATAAAGACGGTGCTACCTGGCATAATAAAGCGCCTGGATTCTTCCAGTACCTCGGCTAGACTAAAGCGATCCG
>DDCQ01000105.1:0-6930 GCA_002334915.1 Porticoccaceae bacterium UBA2002 | reverse complement strand
CCCCCGGCGCGATCATTGGCGGCCAGGCCGGCCCAGGCCAGCGCTGCAGATATCTCGCAGGCGACAACTGATTTAAGTCGCTGACTGCCAAAGAACATCGAGCTACGCAGATCGCTTATCACCAGAATCGGGCGCTCGCGCTCTTCGCTAAAAATTTTGGTATGGGGCGTCTGGGTGCGCGCTGTTACTCGCCAATCGATGCTGCGTACATCATCGCCGGGCTGATAGATACGCACTGAGTCAAAGTCCATACCACGGCCCCGGAAACGGGATTTATGTCCGCCCGCAAGCATTTGCCGTGCCTGTATTTTTGGGAACCCTGTGAGTTCGCGCGCACCGTAGCGAAGCTTGACCATATCGCCAAGGTTAGCAATCGCTGGATGGTTGTCGTCGACCTGATTCATCAATGGCAGGCCGCTAGGCTGAGGGCACCGTGGTTAATAGCTTGTCGATAACCTGATTGGCTGTGATACCTGCTGCCTCTGCTTCGAAGCTAAGAATCAGGCGATGGCGCAATACATCCTGGGCAACGGCGCGAATATCATCCGGGGTCACAAAGTCTCGGCCCTCCATCCAGGCCAGGGCGCGACTGCAGCGATCCAGGGCAATGGTAGCCCTGGGGCTGGCGCCAAAATCTAACCACAGGGCCAGGTCGCCACCATAGGCACTGGTATTTCTGGTCGCCAGTATAAGTTGCACCAGATACTCCTCCACTGGCTCAGCCATATGCACGGCCAGCACCTGTTTGCGAGCTTCAAACAGGGTTTCCTGGGTCAGAGCCTCTATCCCGGATTGCTCGGTTTTAAGCGCTTCCTGACGGGACAGGTTAAGAATGATGCGCTCGGTTTCTGGCGCCGGGTAGTCGACCATTATATGCATTAAAAAGCGGTCCATCTGAGCCTCGGGCAGCGGGTAGGTGCCCTCTTGCTCAATGGGGTTTTGCGTGGCCATCACCAGAAACAGCTCTGGTAGCTGGTAGGTATTTTTGCCCACCGAGATCTGTCGCTCGGCCATGGCTTCAAGCAGAGCTGACTGCACCTTGGCCGGGGCACGGTTAATTTCATCGGCCAGCACCAGATTGTGAAACAGAGGCCCGGCCTGAAATTCAAAGCTGCCTTCCTGGGGACGGTAGATATCGCTGCCAGTAATATCTGCCGGCAGCAGGTCTGGCGTAAATTGAACCCGGTGAAAGTCTGCTTCCAGGCCTTCGGACAGTGTTTTGATTGCCTTGGTCTTGGCTAGCCCGGGGGCGCCCTCTACAAGAAGATGCCCGTCGGCGAGCAGGGCGATCATTAATCGCTCTACCAGATGTTCCTGGCCAACGATTTTGCTGGCGAGCCAGTCCTTGAGTTGATTAATATTCTGATGCAAAAGTAACCCCTAAAAATTGGTTCAGTTGTGGACGCGGGAGGAGAGTTTAGTTGCAAAGAGAGCAAGTCTCAAATGCAGTTTTAATTGGCCTGCTGAGGCCTAATTTTGGTCTATATTTAAGCAGTAATAATGACATCATTTTTATAACAAATTTATTAAATTTTTGTATCTAAATTCAATGGCTATTTGTTACCCTAGAAACAGCAAGAAGACATAGGAAATTGAATAAAACCAAGTTACAGACTTATAAAACTTAAAAAGGTTTCAAAACCCGCTCATGGATGCAAAAACTCAAGGTCAGCGCACTGATTTATTAAAGTCGTTGAGCACTATTGCCAAGAACAAACTCAACAGATCTCAGGCCAAACAATTTGAACAGTTTATTGTTAGCGCCATGCACTTTTATCCCGATGCTGACTATTTAGATCGCCCTGCAGAGGAGATTTTTCACAGTCTGTGGGGGCTGCTCAGTTTTAGCGCCATGGCGGCAGAGCCCGTCGATGGCTGTCATGCGGCGCTGAGAGTGTTTAACCCTGACCCTGAATGTGATGGCTGGTCAAGTCGCTATACCAGTATCTATATCAACCAGCGAGATATGCCTTTTTTGGTAGATTCCCTGCGTATTGTGCTCAATCGCCGCGGACTTAATATCTATACATTGCAGAGTAATCCGGTCTGGGCTCTGCGCACTGATCAGGGCTTGCTGGAAAGTACTCACAAAGAATATGTAGAGGGTGCCCAGCGCGAAGCGCTTATTCGAATAGAAGTCGACCTTCATTCCGAGTCAGAACTGGCCGACCTGCATCTGGAGTTGATGGCGGTTCTGGATGATGTTGAGGAAGTTGTGGGGGCCTTTGATCCCATGCGTCAGCGCGTCGATAGCCTGATCAACGAACTACAGGAAAATTCCCCGGATGTAGAGGACCTAGAGGAGTCTCTGGAGTTTTTGCGCTGGATTTACAATGGTTATTTTACTTTTACCGGCTGTGTTGAATATAACCTGGTAAATGAGGGTAGTAAGCAGTATCTGTGCGAAGCGCCAGAGAGCCGCTGTGGCCTGTTTAGAAAATATGGGCGCGAGGCGCGCCGCGAGTTAATTGATGAGTTAAGTCCAGGCGTTAGTGGGCTGTATCAGAGTGATGACCTTCTGGCTGTAACCAAATCCTCCGAGCGCTCGCGGGTGCATCGAGATGTGTACTCGGATTATATAGTGGTTAAGCGCTACAATAATTCCGGGCAACCTATTGGCGAGGTGCGTTTCCTTGGGCTCTATACCTCGCAGTTTTATTCCTACAGTCCGCGCCGTATTCCACTGTTGCGCAAAAAGGTTAACTGGGTGTTGGAGCATTCCGGATTTAGCCCCAATAGCCACGATGGCAAGGCATTGATGGCGATTCTTGATTTCCATCCCCGGGACGAGCTGTTCCATGTAGGCCGTGAAGCTCTCGCCGAGACTGTAATAGGTATCTGGCAGATCTATGAGCGGCGAGCGACCCGAGTATTTGTTCACCCGGATCCCTTCGATAAATTTGTAAGCTGTATTGTCTATATTCCCCGCGAGCACTTTAGCACCAGTGCCCGAGAAAAAATTCAGCAGGTTATTGGCGAAAAGCTGGACTCCACAGAAAATGAGTACAGCACCCAGTTTTTGCCAGAGTCTGTGTTAGTGCGAATCTATCTGGTCTATCAGGTTGATAATAAAAAACATATTGAGGTGCAGAGCAGTGAGCTTGAAGAGCTGGTTAAGCAGGTTACCAGGGGCTGGTCTGATACCTTTGCTGAGCGTGCTCTGCAGGCGCTGGGTGAGGCCGATGGTCTGGCTATAGGGCGGCGTTTTAAAACCGCCTTTCCCTCAGCTTACAGAGAGCTGTATGGGCCAGAGGAGGCCCTGGCGCATATTGAATTATTTGATGGTCTGGAGGATGCCACTGAGCTGGCTATCGATTTAAGGCACCAGCATCAGGCGGAAAATAATGACTTGCAGTTAGCGCTGTTTCACCGGGATGTGCCTCTGGAGCTCTCAGATATGATTCCCATGCTGGAAAATCTGGGTTTCCGGGTGGTTATGGAACACCCCTATCTGATTCGGCCCGACAGTGAACATCAGCTGTGGATGCAGGAATTTAATCTATCGTTTTCCCTGGATGTGGACGTGGATGTCTCGGCAGTGCAGGGCAGCTTTAAAGAGGCCCTCAGCACTGTGTGGAAGGGCGATGCAGAGAATGACAGCTTCAACCGACTGGTTATTGGCGCGCGCCTGGACTGGCGCGCGGTGGCCATGTTGCGCCTCTATGCTCGCTATCTTAAACAGTTGGGTATTTCCTACAGCCAGGATTTTATAGCAGACACATTATCCCGCTATCTGGATATTACCCGCAATCTGGTGGCCCTGTTTAAAAGCTATTTTGACCCCCGCTATGCCGGTGATAGTCGCGGTGATCGTTCCGCTGGGTTGGTTAACAACGTGCTTGAAGCTCTGGACGCCGTCGACAATATCAGCGAAGACAATGTTATTCGCAGCTACCTTGAGGTGATTCAGGCGACTCTGCGCACCAACTTTTTCCAGATCTTTGCCGATGGCACCCACAAATCCTATATTTCGGTCAAACTGGAGTCAGCGAAACTGTCGCTGGCACCAAAACCCAGACCTGCGTATGAGATTTTTGTCTATTCACCCCGTGTCGAGGGTGTGCATCTGCGCGGCGGCAAGGTAGCCCGCGGAGGCCTGCGCTGGTCGGACCGGCTTGAGGATTATCGCACCGAGGTACTGGGGCTGGTTAAGGCCCAGCAGGTTAAAAATGCCGTGATAGTGCCCACGGGGGCCAAAGGAGGCTTTGTTGCCAAGCAGGCTTCTATGGCTGCTGGCAGAGAGGCGTGGCTGCAAGAGGGTATAGCCAGTTATATGCTGTATATACAGGCTCTTTTGGATATCAGTGATAATCTTGTGGAGGGTCAGGTGGTGCCGCCGCAGGATGTGGTGCGCCGCGACGGCGATGATCCCTATCTGGTGGTGGCTGCCGATAAGGGCACTGCTACCTTCTCGGATATAGCCAATGAAATTTCCGAGGCCAATCAATTCTGGCTGGGAGACGCTTTTGCCTCAGGCGGAGGCAATGGCTACGACCACAAAGGTATGGGCATTACGGCTCGAGGAGCCTGGGTTGCAGTGCAGCGCCACTTCCGTGAAATCGGCATGGATATTCAACAACAGGATTTTAGTGTAATTGGTGTTGGCGATATGGGCGGCGACGTATTTGGCAACGGCATGCTGCTGTCCAAACATATTCAGTTGGTGGCAGCCTTTAACCATTTGCATATCTTTGTGGACCCAAATCCCGATGCGGGGTCAACCTTTACAGAGCGCAAGCGTCTGTTCGACACTCCTCGAACTACCTGGGATGACTTTAATAAGTCCCTGCTATCTGAGGGCGGCATGGTTTATTCCCGCTCGGCCAAATCCCTGAAGCTAACGCCGCAGATAAAGGCGCGCTTTAATATAGATAAGAATGAGGTCAGCCCAACCGAGTTGCTGACCGCGCTGCTTAAATCCGAGGTTGATCTGATATGGAACGGCGGTATTGGCACCTATGTTAAATCCTCTGCCGAGAGTCATCTGCAGGTGGGAGACCGGGCCAACGACAGCCTGCGCATCAATGGTGACCAGCTGCGCTGTCGTGTATTTGGTGAGGGGGGCAATCTGGGCATGACTCAGCGCGGCCGGATTGAGTTCTGTCTAAATGGCGGTCTCTGCAATACCGACTTTATTGATAATGCTGGCGGCGTTGACTGCTCTGACCATGAAGTAAATATCAAGATACTGCTTAACAAAGAGGTTATGGAAGGTCGCCTGGGCATGGACGATCGCAATCAGTTTCTGGCCTCTATGACCGATACTGTGGCAGACCTGGTGTTGCACAATAATAATCGTCAGACCCAGGCCATCAGTCTGGCTATGCATCGCAGTGGCCAACAGCATGCGGAATACCAGAGATTTATGCTCTGGCTCGAGGAGGCGGGTCGTCTGGATCGAGAGCTGGAGTTTTTGCCCAGTGACGATCAACTCAGTGAGCGTATTAATCGCAATCTGCCGGTGTGGACAAGGCCAGAGCTGTCTGTGCTGATCTGTTATTCCAAGGTAATGTTAAAAGAGGCACTGCTGGAGGCGGATCTGTTGTCTGAGCCCTGGCTGGCCAGATCTGTCAACCGGGCTTTTCCTCAACAGATGATTGATAAATACCCGGATGCAGTTGCACAACATCAGCTGCGCCATGAAATTGCTGCGACTCAGTTAGCCAATGATCTGGTCGATCGAATGGGCTTTAGCTTTTTCTTCAGACAGATGGAGTCCACCGGTGCCTCTGCGGGCGAGGTAATTCGAGCCTATACCATGGTGATCAATATTTTGGGTATTGATAAGCTTTGGCAAACCATCGAAGCCGATAATATTCTGGCCGCCGATGTGCAGCTGGATCTATTGCATATGCTGATTCGCCTGGTGCGCCGAACCACCAGATGGTTCCTGCGCAATCGGCGGCTCAATCTGGATTGTGACTTGATTATTCAGCAGTTTGCCGGGCCCATGCAGGCGGTGATTGAACATATGCCCAAGCGAGAGCAAGAGGAGTGGGTGGCACTCTGGGGCGTAGAAAAAGACTCGCTGATCAGCAGATCGGTAGAATCTCAACTGGCCGCCAGATTGGCAGCCTCCGATAGTATCTTCTTGAGCCTGGGTATTGTGGATACTGCGCTTAAGCAGGACAGGCCCGTAGAGCAGGCGGCGCAGCTGTATTTTACGCTGGGTGAGTACCTGTCTCTGGACTGGTTTATGGCCCAGATTGTGGGTCTGCAGCCGGATAATCGCTGGCAGGATCTGGCTCGGGAGTCCTATGTGGATGATTTGGAGAGTCAGCGCCGTCGCTTAACCGCCTGTCTGCTGGCCCCGGATACTGGAAATATGCAGTTGGTCTTTGAAGACTGGCAGATTCAGCAGCAACCCCTTATTAGTCGCTGGCAGTCCATGGTCAGAGATTTGCGGCGCGGTGCTGCGCCAGATTTTGCGATGATTTCCGTGGCTCTGAGAGAGCTTCTTGATTTGGTTCAGGCATCTGTGGAAGCGGAGCAGTCCTAGGGACTTTGTGTAACAAGCCAATAAAAAGTAATAGATGGCAGCATAGAAAAAAGGCCGCAACTTCACATGAGTTGCGGCCTTTTTGGTGGCTCATCAAATTCTTTTGTCTGTGAGCCGAAAGCGGAATAAATTTCCGCTTAAGTTTAATTTGCGATTTGTTCTTGTTAATACTTTTTGTTGAGAGAGCCTATCTACAAACTAGCGGCTTTTTGCTGGAAAGAAGCCTGATTAAATCCATTCCAGTAATCCTCGCGTCCCTCGCGCCAACCTCTTGACCAGTGATACGCCATAATCGATTGTTCCTGATAGGGGCATGTTGCCAATGAACGTTCTTGAATCGCGGCCTGATAGCCTTTCACATACGACCGGTGGTCCTGATCTCTTTTATGTTTTTTCACATCATCTCCTAAGGGTTTATTTAGGAAACTGCT
>DDCQ01000034.1:1125-19534 GCA_002334915.1 Porticoccaceae bacterium UBA2002 | reverse complement strand
CATTAATATCAATGACTTATGTAATCTTCGGCAAAATATCAATGACTTACGGCACTTTCTTAAAATAGTTCTTAGAAAGATTGGCTATCTGTGGAAAAAATTCAAAAAAAATCTAGAAAAAATGTTTTTTTATCGCAAATCCTATTGCCATGCTGAAAAAAAAATGCTTCGGCGGGAAACCTGCTAGCACCAAAATCCTCTCTATTTCAGTATTAGCCAGTCAAAACCCTCCTGCTGGCAGGCGTAAAAGATATTACCATCAGCCCTGTAAACTGCTTCAATAGCGAGCTGCACTAGATCCAGCCTATTATTTTTATCGCTGATATGACCAATCACTAAATGCTGCAGTTTCTCCTGGGCAACCACAGAGACAAGCCGGGCTGTCTGCTGATTATTCAGGTGCCCCCACTGACCACCGACTCGCTCTTTTAAAAAAGCCGGATAGGGTCCTGCAGCCAACATATCCAGATCATGGTTGGCTTCAACTAACAAACCGTCACAGTTGGCGTACTGGGCCTCCACATGGGGCGTTAGAGAGCCTATATCGGTAAGTACACCCAGCTGATGATTATCACTGTTAAACAGGAACTGAACCGGTTCTCGCGCATCATGGGGAACAGGCACTGGCGTAACAGTAATATCGCCCACCACAAACTGCTGGTGGCTGTCGATAACTTCAAAATAGGTGTCGGGATTGTCCAGATTGCGGCTTTTTAGACATCCGGCGGTCAGATAGACCTTGAGATTGTATTTATTGGCCAGAGGCACAACGCCTTTCCAGTGGTCGCTGTGCTCATGGGTTACCAGAATCCCGCTGAGATCCTCCGGGCTTTTGCCCAGTCTGGCCATGCGTTGAACAGTATCGCGTATGGAAAAACCACAGTCGACCATAAGACAGGTATCGCGCCATTCTACCAGCGTCGAATTGCCTTTGCTGCCACTACCCAGAGATGCAAACCGCATAACAGGCGCAGCTTAGGACATATTGGAGCGCAGTACTTTGAGCAGGCGCAGTGACTCAGCCTGGCCCAGACTCTCACCATTGATACCTACAATACGCACCTCTACATTGGCGCCTACTGACTGAATCAAAACCATGTAGTTGGTCTCCAGAACGTCCTCATCTGAACTACCACCAAACCAGCGGCCGAAAAAGCCCTGCTCTTTATCCATAGTCTGGGTATAGTTGACGTACATAACCCCCTCACTGCGGTTCTGATCTATAGTGGTAAACCCACCGCGCCCTGCAGAGTAGCTGACTGAAGCCCAGGAGCGATCAAAGCCCAGTTTGACCGCAATATAAGGGTCCGCAGCTTCTGGAGTCACCACCTCTACCTTGGCGTCACCGCCAATCTTCTGTGCCAGCAGAGAGACACTGGCAAAGCTCTCCCCAGCAGCCAGATCATTGGCTACAACAGTCAGCATATCCTGCTCTCTGGTATCGCTATCAGAAACCTCAGGCCATGGCGCCTGCTCTTCAGAGCCNNATAGAAAAGCGGAATCTATGGCTGTTTTCTTCATCGCTGTTAAAGGTAACCCACACAGTTTCAATAATCCCCGAGGAGCCCTCCGCCTTTGCTGAAGGAATACCGTTGCGGTTTAGCAGATTGCGCACCCGAGGCCAGCTTTCGCTGGGTGAGATATTGATCAGCACCCAGCGACGGCCATCGACCGACTGAATTTTTACCAGCTGCTCGAAGGTATTTACCGAAGCCGGCTGCGGTCTTGGCACTTCAAAACCCTCTACCTCAACAGAGGTGGTGGGGATTGCTGGAATAGGATAGATCTGCCCCAGCGGGGCTGTGCTCTGTTCAGCCTGCATCTCTCCGGGGATCACTGTTGGCTCGGTCTCTTCCGCGAGAAGATAATCATTGGTGCGATCACGCAGGCCAAGCATACTGCAGCCGGTCAGAGTCACTATTAAAACTGCAATCAATGGGATAGTTGTTGTTTTCATCGTTTGGCTATGCCCCTTTCGGCAATTATTGGTCCGGGACCAATACACTATTTAAAATTAGACTAGCTCGGCGCTCTTGAGAGCGGCGCGCACGGATTCTTCATACTCAGCAGCCAGTGGCGTCAACGGCAACCTGATAGCTCCACTCATCAGACCCAGTTCGCTCACGGCCCATTTAACCGGTATCGGGTTGGACTCCACAAACATGGCGTCATGCACAGGCTGGAGTACCTGATCGATCTGCCCTGCCAACTCTGCATCACCAGCCAGCGCCGCAGCGCAGAGTCGCGCCATCATGGCCGGAGCCACATTGGCGGTTACCGAGATATCACCATGGCCACCCAGCAGCATTAATTCTCGGGCACTGTGATCGTCCCCAGAGTACAGAGCAAAGTCAGACGGACATTGAGAAAGAATCTGCTGAACCCGCTGCAGATCACCAGTCGCCTCTTTGATACCTACAATATTGGCGATAGAGCTGAGCCTCAATACAGTTTCTGGCAGCATATCGCAGGCCGTACGTCCGGGAACATTGTAGAGAATCTGATCTATAGCCACGGCCTCAGCTACCGTCTTATGGTGCTGATACAGGCCCTCCTGAGTGGGCTTGTTGTAATAGGGAGTGACCAGCAGACAGGCATCTGCTCCAGCCTCTTTGGCACCCTGAGTCAGCTCTATGGCTTCGCGGGTACTGTTGGCACCTGTGCCCGCAATAATCGGAATACGGTTCGCCGCCTGCTCAACCACAAAGCGAATAACCGCACTGTGCTCGGTAACACTCAGCGTAGCGGACTCACCGGTGGTGCCTACCGCAACAATGCTGCTAGTACCCTCGACAATATGCCAGTCAACCAGCCGCGCAAGAGCATCCCAGTCCACCTCCAGTGAATCTGGATGCATTGGGGTCACCAGGGCGACAATACTTCCGCTAATCATTTCCGTTCCTTGCTAAAACTGATGGTAGCTACTTAATCCTAGTTAATAGGCAGCGTTTTGAATAGCGGCCAATGTTACTGCCGAGGTTCCCGGGACACAAGGGAAACCTGAGCCACTGAACAGCCATTAGCTGCTGAGTTATCTGTTTCTGTTGCGTCTTTTTCTTTGCGCCACCTGGTAGACATCGGCCTCTCCCTCCGGGCGATTTTTAAAGCGCCTGTGTACCCATAGATACTGATCGGGCTGCAGCAGGATAAACTCCTCAACAATGCTGTTGATTCTGGTCGCATCGGCCAGATCATCACCAGTGGGGAAATCCTCCAAAGCGGGATATACGCTGATCTTATAACCCTGAGAACCAGGCAATCTGATATGGCTAAAAGGTACTACGGCGGCTCCGGTCTTTTCGGCAAATCTAGCTGTAGCGTAGACAGTCGCAGCCTGAATACCAAAGAATGGAGCAAATAAACCCTGGCCCAACCCGTAATCCTGGTCTGGCCCATACCAGAGCGAGCGTCCAGATTTCAGCGCTTTCATGGTGCCGCGCACATCCCGTCGCTCGAAGACAATATTCTCACCTATGCCCTTGCTCAACCGCCCCCGGGCCTGCAGAAAATCATACACCGGGTTGCCGTGACGGCGATACATACCATCCATTTCAAATACCGTAGAAATAGCAGCTGCGCCGACTTCCAGGGTGGTGTAATGGATACCCAGCAGCATCACGCCGCGACCTTTCTGGGCCTCCAGGTGCTCAAGGCCCTCGAACTGCAACAGCTTGCTAAAACGCTTTTTCGACCACCACCAGGCCATGCCCACTTCCATTAGCGCAGTGCCCACATTGATCATGTTGGCGCGCAACATGTCCCGATGCTCCTGGTCGCTCAGGTCGGGGAAGCACAGTTGAATATTACGCAGGGCAATTGTCTTGCGACGGCTGGGAAAGCTGTGCACCAGCAGACCAATGGCTTTGCCTAGCTGCAACAGCACCGGGTATGGCAATGCGGTAATCAGTCGCCACAGGCCAAAGGCCAGCCATAGCAGCCAGTGGCGCGGGTGCAACAACTGCGCTTCAAACTGAGTCGCTTTAGATGTCATCTGCCCCACCTCAGCAATAGCTTAAACAAGATTGCTAATCTCAACTTCCGGATTCACTTCAGCCTCGTAATCCACACCCTCTATCTCGAAGCCAAACAGATTCAGAAAGTCCTGCTTATAGCCTTTAAAGTCGGTGCTACTGATCAGGTTTTCTGTGCTGATCTCTGACCAGGCCGCTGCCACTGCAGACTGCACCTCCGGGTCCATCTCCAGCTCATCCACTCGCAGCCGCCCCTCTTCATCGGTGCGCGGGCTATCGCTGTAGAGACATTCTGTGAACAGCCTGTAAAGCTGCTCAATGCAGCCCTCGTGAGTGCCTCTGGTTTTCATCTCTTTAAACAGCATGGCCAGATACAGCGGCATAATAGGAATCGCCGAGCTGGCCTGGGTAACCACTCCTTTGAGGACTGAAACCCGGGCATCACCACCATGGACTGCCAGCTTGTCACGAATGCCAATCACCCGGGCATCCAGATCTTTCTTGGCTTGACCAATAGTGCCATCCCAGTACAGGTCCCAGGTAATCTTCTCGCCAATATAGGTAAAGGCTGTGGTCTTGGCGCCATCGGCCAATACTCCAGCCTCGGCCAGAGCATCCATCCACATCTCCCAGTCTTCGCCACCCATCACCGCAACTGTGTCGTCAATCTCCTGCTGACTGGCGGCCTCCATACTGAACTCTTGAATCTCTTCTTTATCAGTGTTGATACCGCGCATGCTGATATTTTTGCCTACAGGCTTCAGCGTCGAATTAAATACCTCACCAGTAACCGGGTGCTCACGTCGCGGGGCCGCCAAACTGTAGATCACCAGATCAACCTGACCCAAGTCTTCTTTGATGGTGGCAATAGTCTTTTCTTTCACCTCATTGGAGAAGGCGTCACCATTAATACTCTTGGCATACAGCCCCTCTGCCTCTGCATAGCTGTGGAATGCCGCGCTGTTATACCAGCCTGCTGTACCAGGCTTGTGATCTGTACCTGGCTTTTCAAAAAAGATACCCAGCGTTGAGGCGCCGCCACCAAATGCAGCGGTAATTCGCGCCGCCAGCCCATAGCCGGTTGAAGAACCAATAACCAAAACGCGCTTGGGCGAATCAATAGCGCCCTGGCTTTTAATAGTATCAATCTGGTTTTTTACATTCACCTCACAGCCTGTCGGGTGGGTGGTGATGCACATAAAGCCGCGAACGCGGGGCTTAATAATCATGCAGTTGTCTCCATACTTTCAGGTAAAAATAACGATAGACAGCGGGCCTGCCAACTAGCTGCGCATCATACAGCAAACAGTCACAAAACTGGTTCCTGGCATTGAGTTTTTTTATTGACAGACAACGGTGAGAACGGCACATTTCGTCGCCACAAGTAAACAGTTCTCCAGGGTTGACCGTATACTTGCTACAGGTTTACCCAACCCATACCTAAATACAGGCACAACCAGTCTATGTCCTCACCAGAAAAGCCCGCTCTTGAGTACCCCTTTATGCGGGCTGAATTTATTCAGGCTCTGGAGAATAGCGGCAGCGCCTGCACTGAAACTGGCTGGGAGCCTATCCATCTATCCCTGAGCTCTGACAACCAGGACGCATTTATGCCCCTGTATTTAAAAGACCACAGTATGGGTGAATATGTGTTTGATTATGCCTGGGCCAATGCCTATCACCAGAATGGGCTGGACTACTATCCCAAGCTGCTGACCGCAGTGCCCTTTACGCCCTCAGAGGGCCCCAGGATCCGAGGTAACCACAGCCTTAACCAGGACCATTGCCAACAGCTGTTTGAAGAGGTGCTGGCCGTAGCCGCAGATACTGGCGCATCCAGCTGGCACTGCCTGTTTCCAGACAGCAACCAGAGAGCTCTGTTTGATGACCCACGGCTGCTGCAGCGCAGCGGTGTTCAGTACCACTGGCACAATCGCGACTACCAGTCTTTCGATGACTACCTGGCAGCTCTGAATTCGCGCAAGCGCAAGATGGTGCGCAAGGAGCGCGCTGAGATTGCAGCCCAGGGTCTGAATGTTGAAGTTCTTGAGGGAGCCCAGATCAGCCCGACAATCTGGCAGCTATTTTATCAGCTCTACGAACGCACCTATGCCAAGCGCAATGGCACCAGAGGCTATTTAACAGAAGCTTTTTTCAATGAAATTGCCACTAGCATGCCAGAACAAATTGCTATGGCAGTAGCCTATCAGAATGAAATCCCAGTGGCCTGCGCCCTATACTTTTTTGATGCGGACACCCTTTATGGTCGCTACTGGGGCAGTGCTGGCGAATTTTCCTGCCTGCATTTTGAGCTCTGTTATTATCGCGGCATTGAGTTTGCCATTGAAAAAGGCCTGCAGAGATACGATGCCGGCGCCCAGGGCGAACACAAAATTATTCGCGGCTTTGAACCTGTTGCAACCCACTCCCTTCACTGGATTCAGCACCCCGAGTTTCACCGAGCTATAGCCCGTTTTCTAGAGTCTGAGCAGGCCTCTGTGGAGCAACATATGCAACAGGCCCAGGCTATTTTGCCCTATCGCAAAACCGGCTAGTTACCATTCGCCAGTATTTTCCATCGATAGCCAGGGCTCCATGGTTGGCAGACTATCTCCCGACTGTAGCAGTTCAATGGAGATATTATCGGGGGAGCGCACAAAAGCCATATGGCCATCTCTGGGCGGGCGGTTAATCACCACACCGGCAGCCATCAGCTTTTCACAGGTAGCGTAAATATTATCGACCCTGTAGGCCAGATGACCAAAGTTGCGGCCGCCTGTATAGGCTTCCGGATCCCAGTTATAGGTCAACTCAATAACCGGCGCGCTATTTGTTTGCGCTGAGTCCAGATCGGATGGGGCGGACAAAAACACCAGAGTAAAACGGCCCGCTTCACTGTCTTTGCGATAGACCTCGATCAGACCCAGGGCATTACAATAAAAATCCAGTGACTGCTCGAGATTGGATACTCGAACCATGGTGTGTAAAAACTGCATGGGGCTGCCTCAGGTTAGTAAAATCAGCTATCGATTATAGACCTAAAACTCTGCCCCAATAAGGAAAACTTGGGAGGCCTGACTGCTATAGAGCCAGATGGCGAATATCGCTGAGAGATTTAACCAGCTGGGTCATAAAGCGCCCAGCATCACCGCCATTAATGACTCGGTGATCATAGGACAGACAGAGAGGCAGCATCAGGCGTGGCACAAATTCCTGGCCATTCCATACGGGCTGCATCTGGGATTTGGAGACACCCAGAATACCCACTTCAGGGCTGTTCACTATGGGCGTAAAGCCTTTTCCACCTATGGCTCCCAGGCTCGACAGCGTAAAGCAGCCGCCCTGCATATCAGCGGGCTTTAACTTGCCATCTCTGGCGCTGGCAGCCAGCGCCATAATATCGGCAGAAATATCCCAGATACCTTTTTCATCGGCATTTTTTATTACCGGCACAACCAGACCTCTGGGAGTATCCACGGCCATGCCGATATTGCAGTAATGCTTCTGAATAAAGTGCTCGCCATCAGCGGCCAATGAGCGATTAACCACTGGATTAGCCTGTATGGCTGTTGCCAGCGCCTTAATCAAAAATGCCACTGGCGTTACCTTGATACCGCGGGCAGCGCCCTCATCGGCCAGGGACTTTCTAAAAGCTTCCAGATCGGTAATATCTGCATCGTCGAAATGGGTAACATGAGGCACATTGAGCCAGTTGCGCTGCATATTGGCGGCGGTCAGCTTTTGAATCTTGCTCATGGCAATAGATTCAATATCGCCAAACTGACTGAAATCGACCTCTGGGACCACTGGAATACCAGAACCAGTTGCAGCGACCGGGGATGTGCTTAAAGCGGTTTTCACAAACAGGTTTACATCATCTTTTTGCACCCGGCCTCTGGGGCCAGAGCCGGCAACCTTGGCAAGATCAACGCCCAACTCACGGGCCAGCAGGCGCACTGCAGGTCCCGCATAGATATCGCCGGACTGATTAGCTGGAGCTGAGGCTGAATCTACAACCGCAGGTGCGGGCGCAGCTGGCGGCTTAGCCGACTCAGTCGCTGCAGGTGCAGGAGCAGAAGCAGATTCAGGAGTCTTATCTATCTGTGGTTCTGGGGCTGCAGGAGTGATTTCAAGAACTGCCACCTCTGAGCCAGTGTTTAGTTTGTCTCCCTCGGCAGCGAGAATTTTAACCACTGTGCCGCTGTGAGATGAGGGTACATCCATGGTGGCCTTATCTGACTCAAGCACCAATAGAGTATCGCCCTCTTCGATCTCATCGCCAATGGCCACAGAGATTTCAATCACATCTACTGGATCTTCACTGCCAATATCTGGAACCAGAATAAACTGTTCTGCAACGCTATCATCTGTAGCCGCGGGCTCAGGCTCTTGAACGGGCTCAGGCTGTTTAAGCGACTCTTCAACTGGTTCAGCAGAGGTTTCGGCCTGCTGTCCTGACACTTCAATTTCCGCTATGGGATCGCCGACTTTTACGGTGTCGCCATCAGCGACCAGAAACTTAACCAGAGTGCCCTCAAAGGGGCTGGGCACATCCATAGTGGCCTTATCGGACTCTAAAACCAGCAGTGAATCCTCGAGCGCTACGGCATCGCCCTGCGCAATACTCAGCTCAATTACGTCGACGGTCTCTGCGCCACCCAAATCTGGAACTGTTACAATTTCTACGGCCACTTGTTATCCCTTTACAATTAATTCTGCAGTTTTAGCTGCGCTGTCTTATCTGCCTTAGCTACCTTAAAGATACAGCGGGTTGCTTTTCTCTGGATCTATACCAAACTCTTTAATCGCCTTGGTCACAACAGCTGGCTTAATTGCACCCTGATCTGCCAGCGCCTTAAGGGTGGTAACCACCACAAAGTAACGATCCACTTCAAAGAAGTGACGCAGTGCTGCGCGGCTATCACTGCGGCCAAAACCATCAGTTCCCAGCACATGCATGGGCTGCTTGATATAGGCGCGCATCTGCTCACCGTAACCCTTCATATAGTCGGTAGCCACAACCACCGGCTCTGAGCTATCGCCTAGCTGCTCAGCAATATAGGACTGTTTTGGCTTCTCGGCGGGGTGCAGGAGGTTCCAGCGGTCAACCGCCTGTCCTTCGCGCACCAGCTCATTCACGCTGGTCAGGCTCCAGATATTAGCCTCAACAGCAAATTTTTCACTGAGTATTTCAGCCGCAGCACGCACCTCATTAAGAATTGTACCCGCACCCATCAATGTCACCTTATGCTTGGCCGACCCGGCGTCAGCCAGCTTGTACATACCTTTGATAATGCCCTCTTCGGCACCCTCAGGCAGGGCTGGCTGAACATAGTTTTCATTCATGGTGGTGAGGTAATAGAAACAGTTCTGTTTCTCCTCAAACATACACCTGATGCCATCCTGAACAATCACTGCCAGCTCATAGCTAAAGGCAGCATCGTAACTTTTACAGTTAGGAATGGTGTTAGCAAGGATAAGACTGTGCCCATCCTGGTGTTGCAGGCCTTCACCATTCAATGTGGTGCGACCAGCAGTGGCGCCAATCAAGAAACCTCGCGCCTGGCTATCGCCAGAGGCCCAGGCTAGATCGCCAATACGTTGGAAACCAAACATAGAGTAGAAAATATAAAATGGAATCATCGGCACCGCATTGGTGCTGTAAGAAGTCGCCAGAGCTAACCAGGCTGACATAGCACCAGCTTCATTAATGCCCTCTTCCAGAATCACGCCTTTCTTATCTTCCTTGTAATACATAATCTGCTGGTGATCATGGGGCACATATTTTTGTCCCGCCGAAGTATAGATACCCAGCTGCCGGAACATGCCCTCCATACCAAAGGTGCGCGCTTCGTCGGGCACAATGGGCACTACATATTTGCCAATATTTTTATCTTTTACCAATGCGGAAAGTACGCGCACAAACGCCATGGTAGTGGAAATCTCCCGCTCGCCAGTACTCTCAAGCTGCTTCTTAAAGCTGCCAAGCTCGGGCACCTGCATGGGTTCAAAATGATGTTTGCGCGATGGCAGTGGGCCATCCAACGCCTCGCGGCGTCTCTTCATATAGGTAATTTCGGGGCTATCTTCCGCAGGACGGTAATAGGGAACTGTCTCCAGCTCTTCATCTGCCACCGGAATACCAAAGCGGTCGCGGAAATAACGCAGCTGTTCAGAATCCAGTTTTTTCACCGAGTGAGTGTCATTGGCCGCCTGGCCATCACCAAGACCGTAACCCTTCACGGTGTGAGCCAGAATCACTGTGGGCTTGCCTTTACTGGCTACCGCCTCGGAGTAAGCCGCATAGACTTTGTAGGGGTCGTGGCCGCCGCGGTTTAAAGCCATAATCTGCTCATCGGTCATATCCTTGACCAGCTCCAGCAGCTCTGGGTACTTGCCAAAGAAATGCTCTCTGGTGTAGGCGCCGCCGTTAGATTTGTAGTTCTGCAAATCACCGTCGCAGACTTCATTCATGCGCTTGATCAGCATGCCGCTCTTGTCTTTTTCCAGCAGCGGATCCCAGTGGCGACCCCAGATCACTTTGATCACATTCCAGCCAGCACCGCGGAAGACACCCTCAAGCTCCTGGATAATCTTGCCATTGCCGCGAACCGGACCGTCGAGACGCTGCAGGTTGCAGTTAATAACAAAAATCAGATTCTCAAGACCTTCGCGGCCGGCCAGTGAAATAGCTCCCAGGCTCTCTGGCTCATCACATTCGCCATCACCCAGGAAGGCCCAGACTTTGCGATTACCACGAGCCGACAGATCTCTGGCCGACAGGTAGCGCATGGTGTGTGCCTGATAGATTGCCTGAATGGGCCCCAGACCCATAGAAACTGTGGGGAACTGCCAGTAATCCGGCATTAGCCAGGGGTGCGGATAGGAGGACAGCCCTGTGCCGTCCACTTCACGGCGAAACTTATCCAGTTCCTCAGTGGTAAAGCGCCCTTCAAGAAATGAGCGCGCGTACATACCGGGGGAGCTATGGCCCTGGAAAAACACCAGATCGCCCATATCATCGCCGTCAGAGCCGCGGAAAAAGTAATTAAAGCCTACATCATAGAGTGTGGCTGCAGAGGAGAAGCTGGCGATATGGCCGCCAATACCTTCGCTCTGCTTATTGGCACGCATCACCATAGCCAGTGCGTTCCAGCGCACCAGAGAGCGAATGCGGCGCTCCATAAAAAGATCGCCAGGCATGGTTTTTTCCTGACTGACAGAAATAGTATTGCGGAAAGGTGTGGTTACCGACTGAGGTAACTGGATACCCTCATCTGCGGCATGGGCCTGGAGCTGTGTGAGAATATAGGTTGCCCGCTGGTCCCCCTGAGCCCGACAAATTGAATCAAAGGCATCAAGCCATTCCTGGGTTTCAGCTGGGTCTAAATCCTGCGACATGCGGCACCAATCAAAGTTAGTTAACGGTAAGGTCGACAGCCTGATACTGGTTAGGTTAACCCCGGGATTAGCAACCCGCAAACAGTCTGACTCTCAGGTGCAGCATTTTAATGTAGCTAAGCTACAAATTCAACCCATTAAACTAATCATGCAAAATCAATAAAACGCATAATATAAATTAACTATGCATCATAACTATTTGTTTTTAATCATTTTAAATTTTATCATTTTAAAACTTAATAAGTTAGTTTAACTACAAATATTGCGCTTTTCCAAGATTCTAAAAATCATAGATATAGGCAGCATCGCCTTTGCGCATATCCACGGCGGTGTTTTCACTGCCAGGTTCGGCAGTTTTTAGCCACAGGCTGCGCGACTGCTTAGCCAGCAAATCACTGTAGGCCTGCTGCAGCTGAGCTACAGACATATTGCGAATCGCCGAGGCCAGTTGGGGGCGAAAATCAAAGCTCTCAAAACCCATTTCCAGAGATTCTAAAAACCGCCCATTCATTTCAGATAGGTTCTTGGGCTTCTCTTCAAGGCGCCCCAGTATGGATAGCTGATAGCGCTCCAAGTCAGCCTCGGTCAGTGCATCAACCTGTTCACTGTAATCGGCTAAAAAGCCCTCAAACTCCTGCCGCAATAACGCCTCATCGGCCACTGGCGACTGGGCCAGTAATGCCAGGCCGGGCACGGGACCAAAATGACTAGTAAAGGCTGAAACCACATAGCCCAGCTGTTTTTCGGTGCGCAGGCTATTATAGAAAGGTGCCGACAGCATCTCGCCAAGTAGAGCAAATCGCGCCCGCTCCTGCAGGCTATCTTCTGCGCCCTGCTTGTAGAGCACCATCACTGAATCATCATGATCAACAGGTATCTGCGCCTCTATAATTCCAGAAGACAGCCTGGCGATACTTTCCGGGTTAGCCACCTTATCTAGCTGCAGAGAGCTGGATAGCAGCTCAACTATAGCCGCGGCGCCCTGCTCGGTATGATTACCGCTAACCAGCACCTTAAGCTCAAGGTTACTCAATAATTCTGCGGCAAATGCCTGCAGCTGTTGCATACTCACCTGCTTCAGGGCCGGCGCTTTCTGCAGAGGCGTCCAGCGACCATTAATCATCGAGTTCAGCCCAGACATAACTTGCCTAAAGGGATATTCGCGCTGAAAGTTGGACCAGCGTCGCAGCCTGGACTGCTTTAAACGCTCAAATCGCTGCTGATCCCAGTCGGGATTATTTAAAGCCTTAAGTATATCGCCCAGCAGCACCGCTTGCTTATCGGAATAACCGGCCACCACTATAGACAATCCCTGATTATTGGCGCCTAGAGAGAAGCGCAGCCCGGCCTCAGAGGCCGGATAGACCCTGGCATTAAGCTGATCATTCAACATATCCAGAAACAGCTCCGCCTGCACCAATCCTGCGGCTGTGGCTGTTATATCTGAGCCCAGAGAGGCAATAATATGGGCCTTGGGCACAGAGAACCTGGTATCCAAAAGATGCCAGGCGCGCAATCCCGGCTGATCTATAAACAGTGCGGGCTGCTCAGGGTTGGAACCCTCCCCGGCAAGCTCAAGACTATCTGGCAGGTAGGGGTTTTTCTCAGCCGCTGCCAGCTCTGGTACTGCAGCTGGAGACCGCCATATGGCCAGGGTTTCCTCCGCCACAGGTGACAGGGCATAGCCCGCCTGATAGCGCTGGGAAATTTGGTCCGTCTCCACCTCTGGTGCCGTCACCATCATAATCAGGTTATCAGGTGTCAGGGCGCTCAGGGTCTGACTAACAAGCTTTTGATCCCAGTCTTGCATCATATAACCGGCCTGCAAAACATCAGCGACTGGATATTGCTGCATCATGCCCGCCAGGGAGGATACATAGCCCATGGGGCTCTGCTTTTCCTGGAAACGAAAAGCAATATCCAGCATCTTGGCCTGCTCGTTATAGCGCCACTCTTGCAGCCCGTCGGCCCGCAGCTTTTCAATCCAGGTAAATAGCATCTCAACAATTTGGTCACGCTGGGCAAACCCCTCGGGAGTCAGGCCAATATCAATCGAAAACAGGCTGGAACTGCGATCCTCCAGCCCCAAACCGGCGCTTAGGCTCTCAATAAGGCCCCTGTCTTTAAGCACCTGTACCAGACTGCCCTGGCCCTCATGGCCAATCACCCCGCCCAGATAGCCAGCTGGTTTAACTCGCCAGTGAGGCCGCATCTTTGGCAGCTGAAAACTCAGGCTAAGCTCGCGCATCTCTTTTAGCGGCTTAAATCCTATTACCAGCGGCAAGCGCTCTGCCGGAATAAGGCGATCCACATGAGGCTTAATCTCTACATCGCTATTGGCAATAATCTCAAATCTGGGCACCACCATGGCCTCCAGCTCATCCAGGCTTTCGCGGCCCAGCACCACCAGCTTCATCAGATTGGCCGAGTAATACTGCTTGTAAATGTCCAGCAGATCATCACGCACCGGCCTGCCCTCTAAATCCGCCAAGGTTTCCAGATTACCCACGGTAAATTTGGCCATGGGGTGGGCGGGATCGACCTGGGTCTGCAACACCTCCCACTGGCGGCGACCGTCGTCTTTAATTTTTAGCCTGTACTCGGATTCAACCGCATTGCGCTCGCGATCTACATATTTGGCATCAAAATTGGGGCTGGAGAAAAATGGCGCAAAGCGATCCAGCGCCTGCTCCAGATAGTCGGAGTTAATATCAAAGAAATAGTTGGTGTTTTCCAGGCCAGTGCCTGCATTGTGGCTGCCCCCATGTTCGGCAATAAAAGTCTGGTACTCACCGGGAACCGGGTAATCCTTGGTACCTAAAAACAGCATATGCTCAAGAAAATGCACCAGCCCCTCTCGATCGGCGGGGTTCTGGTAACTGCCGACATACACATCCAAAGAAGCCGCTGAGGTCTCTGCCTCAGAGTCACTGATCAACAGCACATCCAGCTTGTTCTTCAGCTTAATATGCCGATACAGGCGCTGATCATTGGGACTTTTAACCACTGAAGACAGACTATTTGCCTGATTGTCCGGTGCAGGGTCACCACTGCTGCAGCCCTGCAGTAAGCAGACAATGCAAAGCGCTGATAACCAATAAATGAACTTAGCTGAAGAGGGCAATATGGACATGAGGAATTCCTTTTTTATTATACCCCTCGGGGCGAATAGTAATAATTGCTGCCATGCACCTGTAACTCGACAAAGACCCGAGCTAAGACTCGGCGTCTGTAACCATCTCAGGCTTGTTAGCAACAGCGCGGGGCCAGGCGTTATAAACCGCCTTCACCAGGGTAGCCAGAGGTATCGCAAAAAACACCCCCCAAAAACCCCAGATACCACCAAAAAACAGCACGGCGACAATAATCGCCACCGGGTGCAGATTAACCACTTCTGAAAACAGCAGAGGCACCAGCAGGTTACCATCGAGAAATTGGATAAAACCATAGACCATAAACAGCCAGAAAAACTCAGCGGAGTAACCCCATTGCATATAGCCCACCAGCAATACCGGCAGAGTCACTGCGGTAGCGCCAATATAGGGAATCAGCACCGACAACCCAACCAGCAGCGCCAACAGAGCCGCATAGTTAAGACCGAGAATTAAAAAGGCAATATAGGAAGTGGCTCCCACAATAAGAATTTCAATCGCCTTGCCGCGCACATAGTTGGCAAACTGTATATCCATCTCCGACCAGATAGCGGTCATTACACTGCGCTCTCTGGGCAGTAACTTAGAGACAAAATCTATCAACAGATCCTTATCTTTAAGCATAAAAAATACTAGCATGGGCACCAAAAACAGGTACAGCAGAACACCAAATAAGCCGGGGAAGCTGCTGATAGACAGGCTGAGTATCTGCTCCGCCAGGCTGGCGGCCTCCTCTGAGGCGCGAGCCACAATAATCTGGAACTGTTCCGGGCTCACATAGTCGGCATATTTTTCTGGCAGCGAAATCAACAGATCGCGAATTCTGCCCAGCATATTGGGCAACTCAGCGATAAACAGCGAAGTCTGGCGGCCCACAATGGGAATCAATACCACCAGCACAGATATAAAGCCGACAAAGAACAGAGTAAATGAAATGGTAATGGCCAGCCCTAGGGGTACGCCCCGACGGCTCAGTGAATTAACCACACCCTGGAGCAGAAACGCCAGAATCATTGCGGTAAACAAAGGGCCCAACATAGCACCCAGAGTGGTGGCCACAACCAGCAGCGCAGCCAGCATAAGAGCCAATAGCACCGTCTCTTCGTTGCTAAAGTACTGCTCTTGCCACTTCTTAAAAACCTGCTTCATGCATAACCCTCGATAAACTCTGATTCCATTTAACTGCCTGCCGTGGTTCAGGGTCAACCGATTTTAACCTCAACCCTTTAAGGCCCAGTATCTCACATGAAACCAGGGCATATTTCAACTGTCGAAATCCGTAACATTATTCGCTACAGTGATGCTCACCCATTAACTCTTATCAGGCCACAAGATTCAATTTTGAAATCTCGCAATCAAACAGCAGCCAAACAGACCAGCCATAAAATATTGGCAAGGTTTTTACCCGCCATGGCTTTATCCCTGTTTTTATTTGTCCCAGGGCAACCAGCCGTAGAGGCTGCGGAGATAAAGCTGCCCGTACTGGGGGACAGCGCCTCCGGCATTGTATCCAAGCAGCAGGAATATGAACTGGGTAGAACCTGGCTCAAAGCGTTTCGCAGCCGCGTGCGCGAACATGATGACCCATTGATGCAGCAATATCTCGAACAGCTGCTCTACAATCTGGCTACCTATTCCGATCTTGAAGACCCTCGACTTGAGCTGGTGATTATCAACAATCCCACCATGAATGCCTTTGCTGTGCCCGGTGGCGTAGTGGGCTTCCATACCGGGATATTTGCCCTGGCCGAGAATGAAGATCAGATGGCCTCTGTGCTGGCCCACGAACTGGCGCACCTAAGCCAGCGCCACTTCGCTCGCGGACTTGAGGCCCAGCGCTCATCAAGCATGGTTAACCTGGCCGGACTCTTAGCCAGTCTGGTGATTGCCGCCACCGCCGGTGGTGATGCGGGCATGGCGGCAATCACCACAGCCCAGGCCATTGCCATGAATGATCAGCTGCGCTACAGCAGATCCAATGAGCAAGAGGCAGACCGTATGGGCCTGCAGACTATGGAGCGCGCCAATCGCGATCCAGGCGCCGTAGCCGATATGTTTGCCACTCTACTCAAGAGCATGCGCTATGCGGGTAGCCGGCCACCAGAATTCTTATTAACTCACCCAGTGACCGAGAAACGTATAGCCGATGCCCGCGGCCGAGCCATGGGTTCAGCCATGCGCCACTACCCGCGCAATCCAGAATTTCATCTGATGAAGGCCCGGGCCCTTATTGCTATCTCCAATAACCCCAAAGATGCCATCAAGCGATTTAACGCCGAACTTAAGAGCAACCCGCAAAACCCAGAGGCCACCTATTACGGTCTGGCCCTGGCTCATATTAAAGCCGGCAACTATCAACAGGCACGTCAGATTCTCGACCCTCTGCTCAAGGACAACCCCTACCAGCTGTCTTTCCAGTATTCCGATTTGGAGCTGGATATAGCCCTTAAGCGCTATGATCAGGGTCTGGCCAAAGCAGATAAACTGCTGCGTTTAAGCCCCAATAGCTATCCGCTCACCACCATCAAGTCCGAGATTCTCTGGCAGGCACACCGCTACGAAGAAGCTGGAGCCGTGCTGACAGCGCTGAGTCGAATGCGCCCGGAAGACCCAATGATCTGGTACAGGCTGGCCGAGGTGCGTGGCCTGGCCGGCAATATCTCCGGGGTCCATGAGGCCAGAGCCGAGTACTTTATTCTGGTAGGCGCCTTTGACAAGGCCAGAGAGCAGCTAACTCTTGCAGTGAAACTAGTGGCAGCTGACTTTAAACGCTCGGCCATTGTTCGCCAGCGCATAAGAGATGTAGCCGCATTGGAAGATCGTATTGAAAAGCTTTAGCCTTATTTAGGCTAGGTTTTGAAGTTCATCATCCGCTCCAGCGAACGAAAGGCCTGGCGTCCCAGGGCTGGCTCAACCTCAATCTCATTGCTGCCCTGCTCGAGACAGTCGAGCAGGTTTTGCAGACTATTCATACCCATCCAGGGGCAGTTGGCGCAGCTGCGGCAGGTGGCTCCGCTGCCACCAGTGGGCGCAATCAATAACTCTTTATCGGGGACCGCCTGCTGCATCTTGTAAAAAATACCCTGGTCGGTCGCCACAATCAGTTGCTGCTGAGGCAGGTTTTTGGCTGCCGCGATCAGCTGCGAGGTAGAGCCGGCAACATCTGCTATATCGACCACCGACTCCGGAGACTCGGGATGCACCAAGACAGCGGCATCCGGGTACACCTTTTTCAGGTCTAAAATACCCTTGGCTTTAAATTCTTCATGGACAATACAGCTACCGTCCCACATCAGCATATCGGCGCCGGTATTTTTCTGCACATAGGCACCCAGATACTTATCTGGCGCCCAAAGAATCTTTTCGCCCTGAGCATCCAGATAGTCCACCACCTCCAGGGCAATACTCGATGTAACCACCCAATCTGCCCGAGCCTTCACTGCTGCAGAGGTATTGGCATAGACCACCACAGTGCGATCTGGATGCTGATCACAGAAGGCGGCAAACTCATCGATGGGACAGCCTACATCCAGAGAACAGGTGGCCTCCAGAGTCGGCATTAACACGCGCTTTTCGGGGGTTAGAATCTTGGCGGTCTCGCCCATAAACTTAACCCCGGCAACCACCAGAGTCTCAGCCTTGTGGCTATTGCCAAAGCGAGCCATTTCCAGCGAGTCAGAGACAGTGCCGCCAGTCTCTTCAGCCAGGGCTTGAATTAATGGATCGGTGTAATAATGGGCAATCAGCACCGCATTTTTTTCAATTAACAGGGCTTTGATTTTATCCTGCAACAGAGCTGTGCGCTCGGCATCAATTTCAGTGCTGGCGGGAACCTGATTGAGATAATGCTCAACCAGCTGTCGCGGGCTCTGATGCTCGGCTGTG
>DDCQ01000034.1:0-1067 GCA_002334915.1 Porticoccaceae bacterium UBA2002 | reverse complement strand
AACTATAAATTTATAGGGGTCTTTAACGACGCGCATTCTAACAACCAAATCTGTAACTGTCTTGCATTCCAGGGCTCAGAATCCAATCAGAGCAATGTATACAGCCTATTTTAACTATCACTGAAGCAAAACCCCCTGCCAATAGCCCTTATTCCCAATAGATATCCATATATAGGTAAATAATAATTCAAAAGAATAACCCCTGACGTTATCATAGCGCCCCTACATTAGCCGCACGCAAACCAGACCTCCATGTATAAATACGATCAATACGACCAAAAGCTTGTTGACGAGCGCGTCGAGCAGTACCGCGATCAAACCCGGCGCTATCTGGCTGGGCAAATCTCAGAGGATGAATTTCTTCCCCTGCGCCTGCAGAACGGACTCTATGTTCAGCGCCTAGCCCCAATGTTACGCATAGCTGTTCCCTATGGCCTTCTCAGCAGCACACAGGTGCGCAAGCTGGCTTATATCTCGCGCAAATATGACAAAGGCTATGTGCACTTCACCACCAGACAGAATATCCAGCTCAACTGGCCCAAACTGGAAGAGGTGCCTGATATTCTGGCAGAGCTGGCCAGTGTTGAGATGCACGCCATTCAAACCAGCGGTAACTGTATCCGCAACACCACCACAGATCAGTTTGCCGGTGTTGCCAACGACGAAATTGAAGACCCAAGACCCTGGTGCGAAATTATTCGCCAGTGGTCTACTCTGCATCCTGAATTCGCCTTTTTGCCGCGCAAATTTAAAATAGCAGTGTGCGGCTCTGAGGAAGACCGAGCCGCATTTTTACTCCATGATATTGGCCTGCAGCTGGTCAAAAATGACCAGGGCGAAACCGGCTTTCAGGTATATGTGGGCGGCGGACTGGGGCGCACACCTGTGATAGCCTCATCGATTCGCGAATTTTTACCCAAGCAGCATCTGCTCACCTATCTGGATGCCATTCTCAGGGTCTATAACCGTTACGGTAACCGCGATAATAAATACAAGGCGCGCATTAAAATTCTGGTGAGAGCCTGGACCCCGGAAGTCTTTGCCCAGCGAGTTGAAGCCGAGTGGGC
>DDCQ01000106.1:1538-2883 GCA_002334915.1 Porticoccaceae bacterium UBA2002 | reverse complement strand
TCAAATGCAAATATCCCCAACCGGTTATCAGACCCTCTGGATGACATTGGCGCCAATCTGGTCAATGTGGCATCAAAGCTTTCGTCGCCAATAATAAAAGGATACTTTGTGCCGAGACTAACCCTGCCAATAATTGATTTTGGCAGGGAAACCCTGGCCTCAACCGTTTTGGAATCTAGAATCTCCAGAACTGGAACACTGGGATTAACTATAGATCCCTCGTCTAACAGTCGACTTTGAATAATCCCGTCATAGGGAGCGAGGATCTTGGTTTGTCGGAATTTAGTAAGCGCTCTATCGTACTGGGCGCTGGCAATTGCAAGCCCAAACTCTTCATTCTCCAGCCTCTGCTCTGAAACATAATTAGCCTGATCCAGGGTTTTCGAGCGCTCGACTGTGTTTTTGGCCATGGACAAATTAGCCTTGGCTTCGTTTAAGCGCGCCAGTGCCTCGGAATCTTCTAATTCCGCCAATAGGTCACCCTGAGTAACCCTGTCGCCAATATCGACATTAATTATTTTTACTTTTCCCGGCACCTCAAATCCAAGGGTAGACTGTCTTTTCGGGACCACTTTGGCAGGCAGCATTTTGTCGACACCATAGGCATCGACAATAGTCACCTGGTGCAGATCGACATATTTCTCGGCTAAAGCAGGTATCGTCAGAAATAAGAGCGATGTTATTATTAATTTAGTCATAGAATCCCCGGGCCCAGCGTAAACTGTTATTATGGGGTTACCCTATAACGCGCAGTTAACACTGTCAACATGCATTAACCTGGTAGCGCAATGAAATATCATCATGGCAATTTAAAGCAGCAGCTAATTTGTAATGCCTATGATTGGATATCAGCCAATGGAGCCGAGAGCATTAGCCTCAGGAAGATAGCCGCAGTTGCGCAAGTCTCCCAAACCGCCCCCTATCGACATTTCGATTCGAAAGAACATCTGTTGGCAGATGTTGCCGCAATGGGCTTTGAGAATTTTTCCTCAGCAATAGGCAACAATAAAGTCACTGATGACCCAGCCGATGATCTGGTAAAATGCGGCTTGAGCTATATTGAATTTGGATTGAAAAACGAACATATCATAGATCTGATGTTTAACTATCCAATCAAGAAAACCGATTTCCCCGACCTGCTTGTAGCCGCAGACAAAGCCTTTACAATGCTTTTACGAAGGTCACATTATCTGTCTCAGGGCAGCGAAGATTCAGTGCGACTTAACAGTATCTCAATGCATGCCTATGTACATGGGCTACTAACCATTCTGCAGATGAACCGGAGGATAGATAACTCAGCCACCAGTGCTTTTTATAAAGCATCCTCAGCGGTAGAGGTTAATCT
>DDCQ01000106.1:0-1499 GCA_002334915.1 Porticoccaceae bacterium UBA2002 | reverse complement strand
CGACTTATTGGAGACTAATCACAGGGAAAATGGTGGGCCGTCCGCGACTCGAACGCGGGACCAATTGGTTAAAAGCCAACTGCTCTACCAACTGAGCTAACGGCCCTCAGAGGAAGGTGGCTATCATACTGACCGGAAGACAAAATTCAAGCGTTATTTTGATATCTGGTAGGGTCTTTTACACCCGCCTCAACAAAGCCCTGTTGTCGCAGTCGACAACTGTCACATTTACCGCAGGCAAGGCCTTCGAGACTTGCCTGGTAACAGGAAACAGTCAAACTGTAATCTACTCCCAAAGCCAAACCAGCCTGCACAATCTCGCCCTTGGTCATATCAATCAGAGGTGCATGAACCTCTAAAGTCTGACCCTCAACAGCCGCCCTGGTGGCCAGATTGGCCATGGCGGCAAATGCCTCAATATAGGCTGGCCTGCAGTCCGGGTAACCGGAATAGTCCACCGCATTAACCCCCAGGAATATATCGTTGGCGCCGAGCACCTCAGCCCAGCCCAATGCAATGGACAGGAATACCGTATTGCGCGCGGGAACATAGGTCACCGGGATGCCAGTGGTCTCATGCTCGGGAACATCAATAGTGCTATCTGTGAGTGCAGAGCCGCCTATGGTACCCAGATCCAGCTTGACCACCTTATGCTCTGTAACCCCCATAATAGCGGACACACGCTGGGCTGCTTCCAGCTCTGACCTGTGGCGCTGACCATAGTCAAAACTCAGCGTATAGCAATCGTAACCCTGCTTGAGGGCCATAGACAGAACAGTGGTTGAATCCAATCCACCAGAGACCAGAACAACGGCTTTTTTTGACATACTGATAACCTAATGGCTTTCTATTTAATGGCCGGGCTGATCGCCCCAGATATATTTATGGGTTTGCAGCTGCATACGCACACTGAGCTTATCCTGCAACATCCATTCCGCTAACTGCCTTGGGGCAAGCTCAGCCTGACTGGGCGAGAATAGTATCTCAGCTACCCGGTCGGCCAGCTGCAGCTCATCCATTTTCAGGCAGCTCCAGTCGTAATCCTGCCGGTCGCAGATAACAAATTTTACCTCATCATGGGGTAGCAGTAGCGGGATATTGTCATACAGATTGCGCGCCATCTCCCCGGAACCCGGAGTTTTTAAATCAACAATTTTAAACACCCGCGGGTCGACATCGGCAACAGACATGGCGCCGCTGGTCTCCAGAGAAACTCTGTAGCCAGCATCACAGAGCTGCTCAAGCAGATCGATACACTGAGGCTGTGCCAGGGGCTCTCCCCCTGTCACCGTGACATAGCGAGCGCCATAGTCATTCACTGTAGCCATAATATCGCTGAGGGCCATTTTTTGGCCTCCCTCAAAGGCATAGGCGGTATCACAGTAACCGCAGCGCAGTGGGCAGCCCGTCAGGCGCACAAACACCGTGGGCAGACCAGTGGTGCTGGTCTCACCCTGCAGTGAGTGAAAGATTTCGGTAATACGTAGTTCAGACATAGG
>DDCQ01000104.1 GCA_002334915.1 Porticoccaceae bacterium UBA2002 | reverse complement strand
CAATATCTTATCCATAACGACATCAACCTGCAGACGATAGAAGATATTACTGTGGCCATGATTTTGGGCAGCTATCAGGCTATTCAGAAAAGATACGAGACCTCTCTAAAAACACTACTCAAACGCCCTCGTAATAAAGCTATCTAAACAGGTTAGTGGCAGCTTGATACGATCTCCGATACCGTCTTAGTAATCACGCAGGCAGCATCAAAATGCTATTGACCAGAAATTCAATAAAAGCCAAGGGTTGAGGTCTTTGGAGCTATTGCAACCATAAAAGCTGTCTCGGCAATAACAACGAGAAAGCGAGTTGGGAACATGAAAAATCTGCCTGTTATTTTTGCACTGCCACTTTCGACAATCTCACTTGGCAGTGGTCAGCTACCTAGCGCCCCAGGCATCCAGCTTGCGCACCGAGAGGCGTGACTGAGGATCAACCGCCTGACGCAGGGAAAAGATATTACCATCCAGATCTCGGCTGTAGACTTGCCAGAAATCATCCAGCTCAACAGGCTCGCTTACAAAATCTAATCCCAGACTAGTCAGACGCCGGTACTCTGCCTGAATATCTGCAACCTCGATAGAGAACGAATAGCCCAGCGCAGTCACAGCGCGCTGACCAGTAAATTCTGGCGTCTCCGGGCTGACATATTGCCAAATCTCGATCACCTTGGATGCCTGATTTAATTTAAACCAGCCACCAATTAAGTCGACATTATCTATATTTACTATATCGTCGAGTCTGGGATTATCAGTAACATGGGCGTATCTGTAGGGCTTAAACCCTAATACCATTTGATAGAACTCAATCAGCCCTTCAATATCATGGGTCGCCAAACCCACCTGAGACATCCATAGATTTCCATCCAAATTCTGCCCGCTGCCACCGTAACCTGCGCGCTCTAACAATTCACCATCCAGCTGTTCGAGCTCAATCATGTTGCCGTCGGGATCATAGGCATAGCCATAGGTTATGCCATAGCCACCAAGATCAATGGGTTGATCACCGCGGGACAGAGGATCTATGCCCATTGCCACAAACTTGTCCCAGCCAGAGTCATAGTTAGGAGATTGAAAACAGGTGTGAGTCATACCTGGTCCCTCGGGTGGCATATTGCCTACAGGGATGCCCTGGTTACCCTCGAACTGGGTTAATTCCAACAGCATATTGGGCCCCCTAAGAACAGCTATCTCATAGGCAATGTTGTCCTGACCAAATAACTTGCTGGCCTGTTCATTAACGCTCACCGACTCTCGTCGCAACAACTCAAACTGAGTGGCTCCCTGATAGAACGCCAGCGCAACATCCAGATCTCTTACCGACAGTCCAATATGGTTTAACCCAATGACACTGGTGCTGGCATCGGCGACAGTTGCTTTTTCATCCAAATCTACTGGGCTCATTGGCTGCAAAATTAGATATAGACCAATACTTAGAGCGGCGATTAACAGTACAGATTTGCTGACAAGGTTCATAAGGATTTCCGTAACAGTTAAGGTTTAATTGGGGAGAGAAAATACCAACAGCATGTTGCCTGGCATTTCAGCCCACTTATCATAACCAGAGGTCACAAATAGCTGACCATTAGCAATGACTGGGCCGTCAGCCTCAATTGAGCCGCCTTGACCCTTCAGCCCATTGACCGCTGTAAATTCTCTATAGGTATTGTAAGTCCAGAGAGTATCGCCACTGCTGGCATCAAAGGCGCGCAGCCGACCATCCATGCCACCGGCAAATACCAGACCAGGACTACTGCTCACTGCGGCAGAAATACCTTGAAAACAGTCAAACTTGATGTCTTCAGGACACAGAGATGGAAGGACATTACGCCACAAAAATTCCCCTGTCTCTGGATCCAGCGCATGTACTCCAGGGTAGGGATCGCCTTGGTTATAGCGATTCTTAGTGGGAAGGTCAGACACCCCCACATAAAGGCGCTCACCATCGCTACTCATACCCCAGTGTACGCCACCCATAGTGCCACCACTACCTACTCTTTGACGCCAGACTATTTTGCCCTGCTGATCTGGATCCATAGCATAGGTGAGTCCAGATTTTTGCCCCACCAACAAGAGATCTCGGTTAGATTTTAAGGTCACCAAAATTGCTGAGGCGCCAATATCATAATCTGGTCCATCTTCCTCTGGGCAGTTGATCATTGTGAAGCCACAGGCACCATTCCAGGCATCGTTGGCGGTCACCTGAGACACCCACTTCACTTCACCTGTTGTGGTGTCCATGGCTATTACCGCATCACTAGTTCCTGTGGCTGGCGACGAGTAGTTTTGTCCGGTGGTCGCATAGACAAGATTGCGCTTGGTATCCAGCGTAGGGCCAGACCAGATAGGCGCTCCCGAGGGGCCAAAGCGATCTGCACCAACGGCATTTTTACCCAGGCGCTCGGGTTTATCTGTAGTGTAGGTACGCCAGGCAATACTGCCGTCCTCGAGATTGAGTGCAACCAAGGCGCCGCGGAAGGTACAGCAGGCATAGGTCGACTGAGCCGCAGGCACAACTTCCGACGATGACAGGGGCACATAGACTCTTTTATTGTCAGCATTCACCGAGCCAGTAACGCTCGCTAGAGGGTGGCTGTGAACCTTGGTTTTCCAAAGTAATGCTCCGGTCCTTGCATTTAGCGCATAGGCATTGGCCCTGTAGTCACCAAACAATAGTCTGGCTTCCCCAGCAGCCTGATCACCCTGCAGTTTGATGGCGCCGCGAACCTCATTCTCAGCCTGAAAGGTCCAACGAATGCAGCCAGTATCTGTATCCAAGGCGTACACAGTCCCATCCTGACTCCCTATGTAAGTCATACTTTCTGTCACGGTAGGTTGGGATCTCACCCTACTGGCATCAGGGAAGGCAAAGGCCCACTTCAGCTCAAGGTCTTTGACAGTCTGTTTGTTTAATCTGGTTTCATTTGCCTGAAAGCGCTGACTATCAAGCTCGCCACCCCAACCTGCCCATTGGGCACTGGCTGGAGAACTGGTTTTAGCCGGAACATCTGCAAGACAGAAGGCATCAGACAAATCAGCTGTTTTGTCTGACGCCATTTTTCCGGTTATATAATAAGCCACCTGCTGCATCTCGCTAGCCGATAGCGACAGTCCAGTGGTACTCATCACACCACTGGTGAGCGATTGAATAATATGCCCGGGCGGATGAAGCTTTAGTACCTCCATTTTCGGCGCCTTGAGCATAGCACCGGCATGACAGCTGACACATCGAGCCTGATATAACTGCTTACCAAGGACATAGTCTGCATCAATAGCCTCAATTGCAGAGTTCTCCTCGGCCACAGAGGTCGCACAGAGGATCGCAACTGAGACCCCGATCAGAAATTTACCCAAATTGGTATTTGGAAGAATGTTTGAAGCAGCGTAACTGTGTTTGGGTGTGATCATCTTTATACTCGTTTATCAGATGTTAACCTAACCTGATGCATTTTTCGGAGTTTACGTTAAGTCGCTTACAAACCACCCTTGAGAGGCAATAGGCGAGCGCTGGATCGAGCATCAAAAGTTCAAGTTGGTCAAGGTACAGGCCAGCATTTTTACCTTCGGACTCACAACTGTCATTGCTCCTGCTTAACCTCGGGTAGTAAAACGTCTGTGCTTTAGCCTTTATTACGTATTTAGTCAGTAAAGCAGTTTAAATAACTACAATTACCATTCCAATATACTTAATTTACAATATAATTCAATATTACCCACATAATTTAGTTATATATACAAAATTTAGGCAAAAAATGGCCTAAAATCTTTGCATATACTGTATTCGCAGTTATTATTCAAATAGTTAATAACTATTAGTCCTAGCTGTTTTTAGTCGCTGGGCACATTATAAAGCAGCTCAATAACTATCTGTCGATGGAAAGTACCGAATCGGCCTTAGTTAAAGGGCCTATAACCAGAATCCAAAGGAGTTGTTTAATGTTTAATTTAGAAGGTCATGTAGCACTGGTCACGGGTGGAAATGGCGGAATCGGCCTGGCCTATGCCCGGGGACTTGTGAAGTCAGGCGCTGCCGTTGCTCTCTGGGGTCGCAATACAGAAAAAAATCAGACCGCGGTTGATGAGCTCAAGAGCCTGGGCGGCAATGTGCATGCTTTTGTCTGTGACGTGACCGATGAGGCTATGGTCAAGCAAGTCTTTGCTGATACCCTGGCTCATTTTGGCAAAGTAGACTCCTGCTTTGCCAACGCCGGTGGTGGTGGCGAACCGGGCAGGCTGCATGAAACAGACAGTGAAAACTGGAATCGAGTCATGGATATGAACGTCACCAGCGTGGTACACACTTTTCGCCCAGTTATCGCCCACTTAATAGAGCGCAAAGCGCCAGGTAAGTTACTGGTAACCTCATCAATCGCCGCACTGATGGGCATGGGCTTCCAGGCATCCTACTCAACTACCAAGGCTGCGGTGGTGGGCTTGATCCGCGCACTGGCTGTGGAATTGGGCGCTAATGGCATTACCGCCAATGCAATTTTACCCGGCTATATTGAATCAGATCTTACGGCAGCCGCACCCAAGGCCTTTAAAGAGGGCTCCAAAAGGCGTGTGGCTGGTGGCCGTCTAGGCACCAGCGAGGATATGGAGGGGATTGCAGTCTTTTTGGCGTCCCGTCATAGTAACTATATGACAGGCCAAACAATCGCTATAGACGGTGGACACAGCATCTTTCCCCTATGACAGGTTCTCGCGTTATTGGCGTCATGCTACTTATACTCTGGTCAGTCTCGCTGACGGCCGAAATGGTTCCAATACAAAGCCCATCAGTACAATTTATCAACCAACATAACAGCGATCCGGCGCTACAGTTTTCTGACCACAGCATTGATGTTGATGATCAGCGACTGCACTATGTCAGCGCTGGCACCGGTAAACTGATTCTGTTCTATCACGGCTTTCCCTCCTACTGGTACATGTGGAAAAATCAGCTGTTGGACTTAGCCGCGGACTATCGGGTAGTGGCAGTGGACGGTCTGGGCGCCAATCTATCGGCTAAACCCAATGAGCTAGCGCCCTATCATGTTAGCGCCTTGTCACGACAGCTCAAGGCATTGGTCGAGGCACTAGTAGGCGATGAAGGCTTTGTGCTTGTGGGTCATGACTGGGGCGGCGCCCTAGCCTGGTCATATGCCCAACAGTATCCTCAGGGTCTAGATAAGCTAGTGGTGTTAAATGCGCCACCCACCAATTTGTTTCTTGAATTACTCCGCTCCAACCCAGATCAACGCAAGGCATCCACTTATATCGCTCGTTTAAAGGACGCTGCTCAGAACCAAACTGTAGACGAGAAATATGCCAACCGAATGGCAAGTTTTGCCTATGGCAGCATGGTCAATCGCGGCCTGATCTCAGCGTCAGAGGGTGAACTATACAAAACCGCACTGACTCGGCCCGGGGCTGTAGTCGGCGGCATCAAATGGTATCAGGCTAATATCCCTGAGCTGGACAAGATTACAGATGATGATTTCTGGCCTTCAACCAAGGCCAGCACAGAGGTAGAGAGCATGCTGATTTGGGGCGAGGACGACACTACCTTCGTCCCCGCCTTTATAGACCAACTACCCAACTATGCAAAAGATCTACGGATCGAAGTCCTACCGGGTGTGAGGCATTGGCCTCCACTGGAGGCTCCGGATAAGGTAAATCGCCTGATAAGAGAATTTATTGAGGCGCCTTGAAGACCTCATGGGCATTAATATAGGACTGTGATTGATGGATAACCATCGGGATAGACCGGAAACGAGCAACTTAATTTTGTCGCATAAGCGGCTGATGGGGTGGAAGAATGGCCAATACCAGTAAGGGGTCGCAGCCTTCCGTTGACAGCAAAGTTGCAAGCGGCACGACCGTCGCCGACGATCTTGACTTTGGTCGCGTTGTGCAGATTTTTTTACGCACCTGGCCTTTCATCAAGCCGCTG
>DDCQ01000003.1:6367-26888 GCA_002334915.1 Porticoccaceae bacterium UBA2002 | reverse complement strand
GTCTACAGGCCAACCTAATAGTCCCTCCCCGAGCTGTGCAGCCTAAATCTTCCTTCATTCATAAGTAAACCGCTGTACAATACAGCAGCTAGGTTGTAAAAATTTTAATAAGCCTGGTCACAGGAATACTGCTTTTTCGTTGATAGTTAAAATAGGTATATTTAATGCAGTCATTTTATATCATGTCTCTAGTCGCGGTGTTGGCAGCTACTCTGGTTGCCTGCGGCGATAGAAGTGAACCCCTGGCATGTTTAGCTGAAGCCGATATCGGCCAGACTATGGATATTGTGGGAGGGCAGTTCACCTTTGGCGACAACCGCTACTATGCTGAGGAGGGGCCAGCTGGAATTATTGCTGTAGCCGACTTTAATATTGATCGCACTGAGGTGACTAACCGGCAGTTTGGCGCTTTTATAAAGGCCACGGGTTACGTTACTGCTGCAGAGCGTGGGCTGCCTGAGAAAGACTTCCCTAATGTACCACCAGAGTTTCGAGTTCCCGGTTCCATGGTCTTTGTCTCTCCAGATCCAGATAATCTAGGTGCTCCTGCCAGCTGGTGGCAATTTGTGCCCGGTGCTAATTGGCAGCATCCCCTGGGGCCGGGAAGCTCTATTGAAGGAAAAGGCGCTTTCCCTGTAGTGCATCTTATACATGCGGATGCCAAGGCCTATGCTGAATGGATGGGTCGACGCCTACCCACAGAAGCGGAGTGGGAATATGCATCCAGGGGAGGTTTAGATGGTGCGACCTACTCATGGGGTCAGGAGTCTCCTCATCAGGGTGAATCTAAGGCCAATACTTGGCAGGGACATTTCCCTTACACTAATTTTAAGGATGATGGCTTTGTAGGCAGTTCGCCAGTTGGATGTTTTCCTAAAAATGGCTATGGGCTGTACGATATGACCGGCAATGTATGGGAATGGACTGACACAGCATACGGGCCCGATCATAAGAGGGATTACGGGGATAGGGGATATGACCCCCAGCAGCCTGGTATTGAAGTAAAGACACTTAAAGGTGGCTCATTTTTGTGTTCAGATAACTACTGCCAGCGCTTCCGACCTGCTGCTAGACAGGCTCAGGACATTACATTGGGTTCATCGCATATAGGGTTTCGAACGGCTAAATAACTGTCAAAAGAATAATAATATGAAAAATACGCATTGGGTATACAAGCAATCCTTTTGGGTGCTGGGTCTGAGTTTGGGCCTGGCTGGCTGTGCAGACAAGAAGATGGAGCCTTCTAGCGAGGCATTTAGCAGCGCCGCAGATGTGCACTCAAATAGCAGAGCTATTGCTGAAACTGCTGAGATTGATGCTCTGTTGGACAGCCGCGAGTTTGGTATTCTTGGTGGTCCGGTTAATCTGTTTGATAAAGAAACCGAATTGCTACAGCGGGGTACAGCAGCTGCTCCTGACCCTCCGACAGAAAAAGCCCCCAGCGAGCGCAGCCCCTATTACGGTGACCTGCATGTGCATACCGCCTATTCCTTTGATGGCTATGCCTTTGGCACGCTGGCCTCTCCTTATGACGCCTACCGTTTCGCCAAAGGGGAGCCAATTAAAAATCCAGGTGGCTACGATATGCAGCTCACCGAGCCCATGGATTTTTATGCAGTGACCGATCATGGGATGTTTCTGGGTCTGGTCAAAGCAGCGGCTGAAACTGAGACAGAGTTTTCAAAAAATAAATTCGCAGAGCCCTATCACGACCTTAACGCACCGGGCAATTTCGGCACTGATATGGTTAGCCGATTTGAACGTTTGCTGACCTTCTCCGGTTTTATACCAGGGGCGGTTACTGGGATATTTGCGCAAGACTTGGACCGGAAGGAAGTTCTGGATATCACCAGAAGCGCCTGGGCCGATACCATTGATGCTGCAGATCAATTCAATGACCCTGGTCGCTTTACAACATTTGCGGCCTATGAATACACCTCTTCCACCACCAACATGGGCAATTTACACCGCAATGTTATTTTTCAGGGGACAGATAGTTTGCCCCGCGAGCCTTTTTCTCGCTTGCACTCCAACAACCCGGAAGATCTCTGGGACTGGATGGATGAGTTGAGAAGTAAAGGCGTGGAGAGCCTGGCAATCCCCCATAACTCCAATGGTTCTAATGGCCAGATGTTTAAAACGGTGGATTGGTCCGGAACCCCTTTCGATAATAGCTATGTAGAGCAGCGCAGCAGAAATGAGCCTATTGTCGAGATTACCCAGATCAAAGGTACCTCAGAAACCCACCCGACCCTTTCAACCAGAGATGAACTGGCGGGCTTTGAAATCACCCCTTACCGGGTTGCTACCGGGGCTCTCAGTCAGATAAAGGGCTCCTATGTGCGTGAAGCTCTGTTAACAGGTTTGGCTCTTGAGGCAAAGGGCAACGCAAATCCCTATCAATTTGGTTTTATTGGATCCAGTGATACTCATTCTGCGGCAAGCCAGAACGATGAGTCAGCCTTCTCATCGAAACTAGGCATACTGTCGAGCACAGCCGAGCAGCGTGGGTCGATTCCGCAAGAAGGCCTTGATGGTCAGTTGGCCTATTATGGCACCAAGATATTCGAAACCTTCAATCCAACACCCTTGGGTAAAAGCCTGTATGTGAAAATCGACAATGATGTCTACGCTGGTGGAGCCTCTCCAACCTATGGAGCCTCAGGATTCGCTGCGGCCTGGGCAGAAGAAAATACCAGAGAATCTATATATCAAGCATTTAGGCGCAAAGAGGTGTTCGCTACTTCAGGGCCACGAATCAGACTGCGTTTTTTCGCGGGTTATGAATTTGACTCAAGCATGCTTAACGCTGCAGATGGTGTCGAGAGGGCCTATGCAAATGGCGTGACCATGGGCGGCACCTTGCTGGCAAAACAACAGGCAGATGACAACTCATCCCCCGGGTTTTTGGTGATGGCATCAGCCGACCCAAAAAACGCTCCTCTTCAGCGTATTCAGATCGTCAAGGGCTGGGTGGATGCTGCGGGTAAGACCTATGAGAATGTTGTGGATGTAGCCTGTACCAATGGTGCAGAGATTGATGCTCAAACCAACCGCTGCTCAGATAATGGTGCCAGGGTGGATATCTCTGATTGTTCCATTAATCCCGATACCGGCTCTACACAGCTTTCCACCCTCTGGTATGACCCTGAATTTGATCCTGAGCAGCGCGCTTTTTACTATGCTCGGGCAATTGAGAACCCGACCTGCCGCTGGTCTACCTGGGATGCGATCAGAGCTGGAATTGCCCCAAGACCAGATCTAGCGACCACTATTCAGGAGCGAGCCTGGTCATCGCCAATTCACTATTTACCTCGGGATTAAAACTACATAAGACCCTTGATTAGAAGTCTTAAACCATTTGGGGATATCGCATATGTCTTTAAAAGTTATTGGTGCAGGACCGGGAAGAACAGGCACTCTATCATTAAAGACCGCTCTTGAGCAGCTGGGCTATGGTCCCTGCCATCATATGAAATCATGTATCGAAAGTAGCCAGCAAACCCAATGGTTTCTGGATGCTGCCAATGGCCTCAGCGTTGATTGGCGACAGGTTTTTGAATGTTACGAGGCGGCGGTAGACTGGCCATCCGCTGCTTACTACAGGGAACTTATGCAGACATTTCCTGAGGCAGTGGTCATTTTTAGCAATAGGTCTCCGGATACCTGGTACGAGAGTGTTGCTTCTACAATCTTTAGAGTGGTTCCTAATTTACCGCGATGGCTTAGATGGTTGGTTCCCCACATAGATCGATGGGGCACCATGGTTAAAAAGACTATCTGGGACAATGAATTTGGCGGTCAGTTTGAAGACCGGGAGATGGCGATTGAGTTTTTTAATGACCGACTGGCAGAGGTTAAAACACTGGTCCCACCAGAGAGGCTATTGGTTCATTCAGCGGCAGAGGGCTGGGGGCCTATCTGTGAATTTCTCGGAGTAGATAAGCCCACAACAGCCTATCCCTATATCAATGATGCCTCAAGACTGCAGAGGGCGGTTAGGGTGTTACAGCTTCTCAACTATGCGCCCGCGGCAGTTTTGGCTCTGTTAGTGTTCGGGATTATTGTATAGTTTCTGCGCATATTTCTTATGCCAATATTTAAGGCTAAGCCAACAGAGCAGGCCATTAACAACGATCACAGAACCCACAGCGGGCCAAAACGCTGGGCTTAGCCCGTTGACCAGACCTATGGGTGAAAACAGCAGGTAAATAATGATCACACAGCTGACCATGGTAATAGCGACCGGCAATCCATAGGTCCAGGGAGTCATATCTACCTTACTCTGATTAATAAATTGCCAGGGTTTTTCCATCGGCATCCAGTAACCGATCAAAAGCATGATGCCCAGTTCGATAACAAAAAGAATGCCATAGATATGAATAAAGTTGATATCTACATCAATCACAAATTTCAGAATCGCGTAGGCAATAACATGGAAGCAAATAACTACCTTGGCGGCAAAGCCCGGTACCCGTTTAGTAAACAGGCCAACCAGCACCACTGTGATTACCGGAATATTATAGAAGCCGGTAAAGATGCGAATAATCTGGAATAGCCCCTCGGGCGCAAATTGCAACAGAGGGGAAACGACAAACGAGAACAGTGCAATCACGACACTGGCAATCTTGGCGACTTTGATCAGTTGCTGATCACCCAGGCTGGTCTTTTTATAAGGTTGATAAATATCCAGCACAAACAGAGTGGCGGCGCTATTGAGTAGCGAATTAAAAGATGAGAACACTGCGCCCAGCAACACCGCCAAGAAGAAACCGCTCATATACACAGGCAGTACATTTTTCACTAGGTGAGGGTAGGCTAAATCTATAGATTGCAGTTCGCCGCCATAGAGATGAAAAGCAATAATCCCGGGTACCATCATAAAGAATGGCACCATTAGCTTAAAATACCCCGAATAGAGAACGCCCTTTTGGCCCTCAGCCAAACTCACCGCACCCAGCGTACGCTGAATCACATACTGGTTGGTGCCCCAATAGAACAGATTGGCAAAAATCATTCCGGTAAATAATGTGCTGAAGGGAGTGGGATCTGTAGGCCCGCCAATGGCATTGAGTTTTTCAGTATGGGTGGTCAAAACCTGATTAACACCAGCCCCCAGATTGCCATCACCCAGGGCCATAAAGCCAAAGATTGGCACTGTGACACCAATAATCAGCAGGCCAATACCATTTAATGTATCCGAGACTGCAACCGCCTTGAGGCCGCCAAAGACTGCATAGATAGCACCAATAACACCCACACAGACAATGGTCAGGGTCAGCCCGGAGCCATAGCCGATATTTAAAAGGCCGGGAATATCAAACAGCTGCAGTACAGCAATGGACCCGGAGTAGAGTACCGAGGGAATAGTAATCAGCCCGTAGCCCACCATAAACAGCACCACGGTCATGCGTCTGACATCATCACCAAAACGACTGCTGAGAAATTGCGGCAATGTGGCAAAGGCACCGGATAAATAGCGCGGCAAAAAAACCAGCGCCATCACAATGGTGGCAATAGTGGCGGTTACTTCCCAGGCCATACTGCTCATATTGTGCCCGTAAGCTGAGCCATTTAATCCGATAAGGTGCTCGGCAGAAAGATTGGTTAGCACCATGGAGCCAGCAATAAATACGCCGGTTAAACCTCGACCGGCAAGAAAATAGCCATCCTTGGTATCGGCAATACCTTTGGTTTTTTGATAGGAAACCCAGGCGACAATGCCCATAAAAAATGCACAGGAGGCCAGGGTGGAAATGATAAAATTCAGTTCCAAAATTTATTCCTCTCGCTTACCTACTGGGGCCAATTAATGGTAACCGGCAAGTCTTCTTGGTTATTGTCGATAAACTGTAACTCTGGTCCCATTGGAATGGAATCAGTCTCTGGTACAAAGGCAGCTATCTCGTTCAGTGCTAACTTAAATTTATGGCTGCGGCCTGCCTCAAATAGATCGCCATTAGGGAACCTTCTCCAGCGCAACCCCTGGCTGGCAGGCAAGTATATTTCAATATCTCCGCCAGGTCGCAAACAGGGTGCAAGCAACAGGCTATCCCCCAGCATAAATTGATCTTCAAACCCCCATGCAGGTTTTTCATCTGGGCAGGCCAGTACCATGGCACGTTGAGCAGGTAGCCCAGTCTGGCTGGATGCCTGCATAACTTGATTAAGGTAGGGCAACAGTTGATAGCGAAGTTTAAGCGCCTGAGTTACCGCGGCCTCTGCCTCTGCGCTGTAAGACCAGGGCTCTCTCGCCCCTATGCCATGTAATCTGATGTGGGCAGAGAAAATAGCAGCCTGAGTCCAGCGCACATAAAGCTCGTCGTCTCTTTGATCGGCATAGAAACCGCCAATATCTGTGGCATAAAAGGGTGCACCGGAAAGACCCCAAGAAATCCCGCCGCGTATGCTGGCTGCCAGTCCGCCCCAGTCCGCCTGTGGGTCGCCACCCCATTGGGCTGGGTATCTCTGGCTACCGATCCATGAGGCGCGACTAAATAAAAATGGCCCTGACTTGCAGTAAAGCTCTGCCGCTTCATAGACACAGCGGTTATATAAAAGGCTGTAGACATTGTGCAATCTGTGGCCACTATCACCATTGTATGCCAGCATATCGGGCTCAATTTGCTCGCCAAAATCAGCTTTGATCATATCCACGCCGAGATCAAACAGCGGCCTGTGGCTGTCGCGCCAAAACTCATAGGCCTCTGGGTGGGTAAAGTCGACAATACCGGAGTCAGGGAGGGGTGTCAGGACCTCGCCAAAGCAGCTGGTATCCCACTGATATCTGTAGGTCTCTCCAGTGACACGGTGTTTAAGCAGCCAGCCCTTGGCAGACATCTCCTCAAAAAGCGGGTTGTCCACAGAGACCAGGGGATATTCCCAGATACAGACCTTGAAATTAAGGGCTTTTAGTTGGTCCATCACCAGTGCTGGATTAGGGTAGCGGCTGGGGTCCCATTCAAACGCAAATCTGGTTTGGGTGTCCTGCCAGGCGCGGCCATCCAGAGTAATTACATCACAGGGCATCTGTCGCTCACGCACTTTTTTGGCGGTGGCTAATAATTCTTCTGCGTCCCGATAGTAAGCCTTGGACAGTATCAGGCCAAGGGACCATTGGGGCGGGACAGGCGCTCGCCCAGTCAACTCAGTATAGCAGCCAATCATATCTGCAGGATTATTGGCGGCGAGCAGAAATATGTCGGCATAGCTGTCTTCAACCAGCAGCCCATAGGCGCGCTGAGACCAGGATGGGTGACCCACCCCATGGGTTACAGGTGCCGGAGTATGCACAAAAACGCCCCAGCCATTGGGGCTCCAGGCAAAGGGTGTATTCTTATAGGAAATCTCGGCGTTGACCCCGAGAGCATCATGATTATAGGAGCGCAGTAGTTGGCCGCGCTTATCCAGTCGGCCCCATTTCTCACCCAGCCCATAGACAGGCTCGCTGGAATCAAGATCCAGACTAAAGAACCAGCCCTGATCAACTTTGGCGACAGGTGGCAGGCGAAACTGGCGCACAAAATGCCCATCTACAGCTGAACGCTGGACGCGACAGTCGCTTTTAAATAGTTCGAAGGACAGGGGGTTGTGGCTTATTGCCAGTCTGTAACCAGCTGCTGTTATTATGGTCACATCATCCACAGACTCAACAACTAGAGGCATAGCCTCTGGCTCCTCTATCAGCATGCCATAGTCAGTAATCTGGGGTTCACCTAGCCGCAAGCGCGCCCCAAACCTATACAGAGAGATATTCAGAGGCCCGGCATCGGTGTGCAGTACCAGAGAAGTTGCGCCCTTAAAAAACTCGCTGACAGAGATAACTCTGGTGGCGGGCAGTTTGTCCCAGTCCGGAGCTACCCCTTCGAAGCTAATCATGGTCTCTGTCTACCCGACATTATCTGTTGGCTTGGGGTTGGTTTGCAGAGCCTGAGAGGCATGTAAGTTAACGCCTCTATCTATATAGGTGATTGCATCGTTGATGGTTGAGAACATGGTTTTCTCAGTCATGTAATCGCTGAGTATTGAGGTTTTAATAGTATCTCTAACCGGGCCTATGGCATTGGTAATATAGAATTGGATGCCCTGTTTCTGTAAGTTTTCGATCACCTGTTGCAGCATAATTACCCCGGTACTATCTACCGTATTGATGGATTCCGCATCAAGCACCACAAATTGCAGGGCCTGCATATCACGCTGTTTTATCCAGCGGTACAGGGCCGAGACAAAGTAGTCCTTGTTGGCAAAATAAATAGGCGCATCAAATCTGAAGATCAATACATCATCGCGAACATGTGCCTCGGTGAAGCGACTGATATTGCGATATAACTTGCCATCCTGGATTGAACCCAATTCTGTCATATGAGGCGATGTGGTGTTATAGATCATCATCAGAATTGACAGAGTCACGCCTATCATCAGTCCCTCTTGAACACCCAGAATCAGGGTGGCCAAAAAAGTGGTCAACAGAATATAAAACTCGCGCTTATTGTGAGCATAGAGAACCTTCATTTCGGCGTATTTAAACAGGCCTGATACAGAGACAATAATAATCGCCGACAGCAGTACCTTGGGCAGAGGGTAGGAGATAAATAAGGGGGCCACAGCCAGTATGGCGACACCAATAAACAGCGAGGAAAACACCGCAGACACCTGGGTTTTAGCCCCAGCCTCCCTAAAGGCCGCGCTTCTGGAAAAGCTGGCTGAAACAGGAAAGGCTCTGCACAGGGAGCCCACCAGGTTGGCAACCCCCACAGCAATCAATTCTGAATTAGGCTGGGTGGTGACTTTGTCTGTTGGGTTCTCTAAGGACTTGCAGATTGACATAGTGCCCACATAGCCCATCAGTGCCACAGTGATAGCCACAGGTACCAGGGCTTCAAGATCAGAGATTGAAATATTGGGCAGGTTAAATGAGGGTAACCCCTGAGGGATTGATGACACAACATCTACACCCATAGCCTGTAACTCCCAGATTCCCGAGGCGAGCATACCAAAGACCAATAGGAACAACGGGAAGGGCACCACGGGAAAGCGTTTTTTGGGTACTGTCATAATTAGCATGCTCAGAACACCAATACCCAAAGTTATCCAGGACCAGTTTGGCACTTGCAAAAAAAGCTGGTTCAGCAAGGCAAAGATATTGCCGCCGGCAACCTCCACGCCAAGCATGGTTTCGAACTGGCTGCCCATAATAATCAGCGCCGCCGCTGAGGTGTAACCCACAATCACCGGGTAGGATAGAAAGTTGGCGATAAATCCAAACTTGAGTATGCCCAGCCCCAGCTGCAAAACACCGACCATCAATGTCAGTAGTATTGCCAGCTCTAAATAACGATCTGAGCCAGGTTCGGCCAAAACACTCAGACCAGTGATAATCAGGATTGAATCAAGGGCTACAGGCCCCATTGAAATCTTGTTAGAGGTGCCTAAAAGCGCATAAACAATGGGCGGGAAAATACAGGCATAGAGCCCATATTCTGGAGGCAAGCCGGCGACAAGGGCGTAGCCCATACCCTGGGGTATTAGCATAAAGGCTATAATCAGCCCTGATAACAGATCGCTCTTAAAGGTACCTCTGTGGTAATCCTGCAGCCATAACAGGCCAGGGAACAACTTCGCGAACATAAAACTTCTACCTGTATCAGATCGACAGCGGCCAGTTGGCCGGCGGTTGAAGCTGATTTTTTAATGGGTTAGCTTTAACAGCTACTTTTTGATTGCCAGAATGCTTGATAACCTCTGTTATCAGTGTAAAACCAAGCAAACGACCTCGTTGACTAATCGTATGGCTTATATAGTATATCGCTTCAATGATTTCGCAACCGATGAGAATCAAAAATGTCGAAAAAAGGGCAAGCAAGTATTGGTCTGGGTCTATGGAAAATAGCTAATGAGCAATGTGCTGAAACTGTCTATAGCGCAATCAAAGCGGGATACAGGCATCTGGATAGCGCCTGTGACTATGGCAACGAAGTAGAGGTAGGGCAGGGAATTACCCGAGCCCTTACCGATGGTCTTTGCTCTCGCGAGGAATTAACTGTTACCTCCAAACTGTGGAATACCTACCACAGTCCAGCGCATGTAAAACCTGCTCTGGAAAAGATACTCTCTGATCTGAAGCTCGATTATCTGGACTCTTTTCTTATCCATTTCCCTATAGCTCAGGCATTTGTGCCTTTTGAGAAGCGCTATCCGCCAGAGTGGTTATATGACCCGGAGGCCGATAACCCGACCATGAAGCTATCGCATATTCCCCTTGCAGATACCTGGGGTGCTATGGAGAAATTAGTTGATCAGGGTTTGGTTAAGCGCATAGGCATCTGTAATTATAATTCCGGCCTGCTGCATGATCTGATGTCCTACTCGACCATCAAGCCAGCTGAACTGCAGATCGAATCTCATCCCTATCTGACTCAGGAGCCACTTATTCGACTGGCAAAGAGCTACGGCATGACGGTCACAGCGTTTTCACCCTTTGGTGCGCTTTCCTATATAGAATTGGATATGGCAGATGCAGACGAATCTGTATTAACCCAAAGCCTTATTGCAGAGGCTGCTGGAAAATATAATAAAACACCGGCTCAGATTGTTTTACGATGGGGTATTCAGCGGGGCTGTTCAGTGATCACCAAGACCACTAAGCCAGAGCGTTTGCAGGAAAATCTGCAGCTGTTTGATTTTGCTCTTACAGATGCTGAAATGACAGCGATTTCAGCCCTCAATAAAAACCGTAGGTTCAATGATCCAGGTGTATTCTGTGAGTCAGCCTTTAATACTTTTTATCCAATTTACGACTAGAGGATACAGCGGTGACCTACAGTAGCAGCCTGCTTGCGGGTCTTGAATTTAATCAGAACCAGTTCCCATCAATTATTGTTAACGATGGTTCTATAGCTGGCTTAGAGCAGGCAAGGTCCTGGATTAATGAAAATCAGGCAACGTTGAAAAAAGAGCTTGCCTGCACCGGTGCACTATTATTTAGAGGTTTTCCGGTCACCGATGCCCAAAGCTACGACAGTTTTTTTTCGGCTTTCGGTTACAGAAACTTTACCTATAAAGAGTCGCTGTCGAATGCGGTACGCATTAATTATACCGAGCTGGTGTTTAGCGCAAATGAAGCACCAAAAGATGTGGAGATTTATCTGCACAGTGAAATGGCTCAGACACCTGTGTTCCCCAATATTATCTCGCTGTTCTGTGAAAAAGCTGCAGATATCGGAGGAGCCACCATTTTATGCCGATCAGATATTGTCTATCGGAAGGTTGCGGCAGTAGAACCGCAGCTCACAGAAAAGCTAGCCCGCGAGGGTATTAAATATACCAATATAATGCCCAGTGGCGACAATCCAGGCTCTGCTCAGGGCCGCGGTTGGCAGAGTACATTAAGCGTGACAAGCAGACAGCAGGCGGAAGATAAGCTGCTAGACCTGAGTTATAAGTGGCATTGGCATGCAGATGGGTCGTTATCAGTTCAAACCAGAGCATTGCCTGCTATCAAGTCAGCCGGTAGCGATAGGCAGGTTTTTTTTAATCAGATTATTGCTGCCTATCAGGGTTGGAAAGGGGTTAAAGAAAACCCGTCCACCGGGCTTTGCTTTGGTGATGACTCAGATATTCCCAAGCACTTTCTGGATAAGATCTGTGAAATAGCCGCGCAAACTGCCTACGATCTAGACTGGCAGGCTGGCGATGTTGCCGTCGTCGACAACCATCTCTCTATGCATGGGCGCCGACCCTATGGTGGTGACACTGTGCGCAGAGTGCTAGTTACGCTGGGGATTTGACTAGATTAAAAAAGCTCTCATCAGCTATGGTTGGCACCATTACCGGTAACCCACTGGGTTATCTTGCACAAACTATAAAAATACCCCGTTGAGTCAGAGCTATATGGACAAAATTAAAAAAGGTTACGTCATTGTTATCGCCAGTTTTATAGGCTTGATATTCGCTGGTCTGTTTACCTTTGGTTGGATGCTATCCTCCAATATCATGCATCCCACATATACCTGCAGTGAAGAGCACTTTATCTATTGCGGTGACCCCTCCCAGTTAGATCTCAGCTTTGAGGATATCTTTTTCCAGTCTAATGATGGCAATGAATTAAATGGCTGGTATATGCCGGCAAACGACTCGGACAAGGCGATAATTTTTATTCACGGCCATGGTGCTGACAGACGTGAAGGCATGCGTTGGTTTAAAGCTATGCATCAAGCGGGATTTAATATTCTTACTTTTGATTTACGAAATAGCGGAACCAATATCCGTTCGTTTTCAACCATGGGGTATTTCGAGCAATATGATGTAAACGCGGCAGTAGATTATTTATATCAGCAAAGGGGTATTAAAAGTATCGGTATCTTTGGAACCTCACTGGGCGCGGCAACTTCTATAATGGCGATGGTAAAAGACCCGCGAATAGAGGCAGGCGTGTTCGAAGCGGGGTGGTCAAACCTGAGCGATCTATATCAAGAGATTATTGAACAGTATCTTAACCTGCCAAGTTTTCCCCTGCTGCCTATCATCACCTGGATATTGGAGCTGCGCACCGGAATGGAATTTGACAGACTAAACCCTGAGGAAATGGTGGCCGCTATTGCCCCAAGGCCTGTATTTATTATTCATTGTACCGGCGACAATCTTATTGGTTTTTCCCATGGTGAGAGAAATTATGCTGCAGCGAAAGAGCCCAAAGAATTTTGGGAATCCTCCTGTGAAATGCATGCCAGGGCCTGGCAATCTGACCCGCAGTATATTGAACAGCGGGTGGCTAATTATTATCTAAGATACCTCTAGGCGACTCATCCGGGCCTCTAATTTAGTCCTCTCGTCCAGGCGCCCAGATAAAAAGCCGCCGCAGTAACCAAACCCTGGGAGGCCAAGGCCTTGCTAAAAATTGCCGGGCCGAACAATATTTTTATTGCTGGCTGCTCGCCAATGATGGGGAGATCGGTTGCCTGCGCCGCCAGAAGATTAAAAAGATTCCAGTAGCGAGCTGCCATGCGCCATAGAGCAGCATGGTAAATAGCGCCATATCTGCCACCGGGTTGCTTTCTCCTGCTACCGTTGGAAACAGAGATACTTTGAGCAAAAACCCCAGGTTAATATTTCTCACCACAACTTCCATCTCAATGGCTCGGTTATCCTGCTGAGCCAAGGCAAAACCTTTGGTTAGCCAAACACCCACCAGAGTCAGGCTGACAATAAAAGCAAATAACACAGCAATATCATCAGTGGAGGTATTGGCAAAATTAAGTCGGCCTGCACCCAGAGACCCCAAGACTATTATGCCGATACCTGTTAGCGAACCCTTGACACAGAGATCTGAAAATCTTGGGGCATACTGGGGAAAACGCTTGAGCACTAGCATGCCTAACCCCAGAGGTAACAACAGACAGAGACCTATTTCGATAGCCACTTTTGCCGCCGGCATCACAAAGCTGTCGGGCATATAGTCAGCGATAAGAAAGTCCAAAATAATGGGCGTGGTTGCCAGGCAGGCAAGAGATGTCAGCGCGGTGATGCTAATGGACAGTGGCACATTACCCCGGGCCATAAAAGTGAATATATTGGATACAGTACCACCCGGGATTGCTGCAATTATAGCGATGCCAATAATCATACCGGGTGGCAAGTCTGCGAGCACAATAAATCCCAGAGCGACCAGAGGCACCATCACCAGTTGCATCGACAGGCCCACTGTGACCGCCTTAGGTTGCAGGGCGACTTTCTTGAAGTCTGCTATTCGCAGGCCAGCACCCATACCCAGCATTGCCAGTACCAGCTGTACTGCCGCCACCCAGTATTCATACTCTATATAGAGCCCGATCATGATGACTCCCTGTTACTGGTTTTGATGGTCAGTTCTTTTGCGCTGACCAGATGGCCAAAGTCCTGATTTAACCAGCGCACCAGTGACACGCAGAGTAGAATCATAATTGGTATCAGCGGCACTGAGCTGAGTACGGTAATCGACAATACTGTATCCAGTGCGCCGGACTGCAGAATTCCCGCCGTGATAACAGCTAGCAACCCGGCCCATGCCAAACGACTCCAGCGCACTGGTTCGGCATCATTAGGTAAATTTTTTGCACAGATACTGGCTAGCACATAGGCGCCAGAATCAATACTGGTCGCATAAAAAATAACCGACAGTATCGTGAACATGGCCAGCGTAAATTTACCCAGGGGCATACTCTGAATGACAAGCGCGTTCACAAATGACATACCCTGAGTCGAGAGAATCTCTTTGACCTCAAGGCTGCCTGTAGTTTCCAGATACAGGGAGTAGCCGCCCATAACTGCCATAAATAGCCAGGTGCCCAAACAGCCCCAGCCAATCACGCCCAGCACCAGCTGACGGATGGTGCGACCACGGGAAATACGCGCAAAAAACAGACCGATCATGCCGGTATAGGCCAGCCACCATGCCCAGTAAAAACCTGTCCAGTCATCGGGAAAGCTGCTATTTTCAATGGGGTCGGTCCAGGTCGCCGCGGCAATAAAGTTGCTAAACATCAAGCCAATGCTGTTGACGGTCAGGTCCATTATAAAAATGCCGGGCCCGGCAATTAACACAAAGATAATAGCCATAACAGCCAGGGTAATATTGATATCGGCAAGTACCTTAATACCCGACTTAAGACCTCGATAAACACTGGCCCCAAACAGTGCAGTCCAGAATGCCAGCACTGCCATTTTGATCAGCATACTGTCGGGAATATCAAATAATGTAGCTAACATGGCGGATAGTAGCGGCACGCCCAGACCCAGAGAGGTGGCGACGCCGCCGACAATACCCAGCACAATAAAAATATCGATGACTGTCTTGATTTGGTTGCGGCCTGTTTTTGACAGCGCGCCATCGCAGGCACTGCTAATACGCAATGTGGTGTAGCGCTTCACATAGAGCATGTAGGCAATGGGGACGGCGGGAACGGCATAGATGGCCCAACCGATAATGCCCCAGTGAAACAGCGGATACATATGTGCCCATTCAAAGGACTTTGAGGATCCCGGTTCTATGCCCATGGGCGGTGTTTGCAGATAGTAGATTGGCTCGGCAAAGCCCCAGGCAATTACTCCGGCACCAATCGCCGCGGTGAACATCATGGCGACCCAATGGGCATCGGAGTACTCCGGTGGCTCATCTGCCGCACCCAGTTTGACATGAGCATAGGGGCCAAAAGCCAGCCACAGGCAAAAAACTACTGCCGCCATGCCTACGGTGAGATACAGCCACAGCAGATTGGTCATGATAGTTTTGCGGCTGTCGATTAGAAAAGTCGCCGCTGCATCGGGAAAGATCATTAGCGGTATGGCACAGACCAAAACAACTATTATGGCAGGAACAAAGATGGTCCAATCAACTTCTGGAACCTTTGTGTGGGCTGTGTTGCTTATGCTGGCTGGGTCGCTCATAGAATTATTATTATGCTGAGGGAAGCTGCACAGGTTAGCACAGTGCCCTGTGAACTCATAAATAGCCCGGTTTGTGAACGCAGAGTTAGCAATACCGATTCTGTGGCTTGCTCTCTTTAAGCAGTTAACGTAGCCTACCTTTGCTGTTAAAAATAATAATAAATGCCCTCCGGCTACAGGATTCCCATGACTGAACAAAAAACACCCAGTAAAAGTTATCGCAGCCTTGTGCTGGTTTTGCTGACAGTGGTCTACGGCTTTAATTTTATTGATCGCCAGATTGTTGGCATCCTGGCGCCGTTTATTCAAAAAGATCTAGGCCTTACCAATACAGAGTTGGGACTATTAATCGGCCTGGCTTTTGCCACCTTCTACACAGTTGTTGCTATTCCTATCGCCTGGTTGGCAGATCGCTATAGTCGTGTAAATATCCTGTCCTTAGCACTGGCTGTCTGGAGTGGCTTTACTGCCCTGACCGGTCTGGCAACTAACTTTATGCAGATCGGTCTGGCTCGTATGGGTGTTGGTATTGGCGAAGCGGGTGGCAGCCCCCCGTCCCACTCCATTATCTCTGACCTGTACCCCAAAGAAGAGCGAGCTGGTGCGCTGGGGGTTTACTCCATGGGTATCCCGCTGGGCATTATGGCCGCCTATTTTGCCACTGCCTCGCTGATGGGGTCTTCCGGTGAAGATGTAGATTGGCGTCGTATCTTTATCTTTCTAGGTCTTACCGGAATTGGTCTGGCCCTGGTGGTTAAGTTAGTGCTTCGCGAGCCGGTGCGGGGTGCCATGGAGTTGGATACCGATAAGCAAATCGTCCAGCCACCTTTTAAGGAATCTCTAAAGACTTTAGTCAAGATACCAGCCTGGTGGGCCATGTGCTTTGGTATCGCCTTTGGCTCCTTTGTGTCCTATGCCACCTCGGCATTTCAAACCAAATATCTGGTACTTCTGGATCCTGCATTCGACTTCCAGACATTGGTGATTGCGCTGGGTATTATTAATGGCACCACCTATGCCGGGGGTGCGCTCTTTGGCGCCAGGCTTGCGGACTGGTGGGGTGGTAAAGATATTCGTGCCTATGGCTGGCTTCCTGCTATCGCGATCAGTATATGCTTACCCATAGGTGTGATCAGTTTTTGGGTGTCATCGGTATGGGTACATCTGGCCTTTACCACGGTGTTTTTGCTATTTCTGGGTATCTATCTGGGGCCCAGTTTTGCCATTGCCCAAACACTGGCACCGATTAATATGCGCGCCATGTCCACTGCCCTGTTTTTCTTTATCCTCAATATGATTGCTCTGGGCGGTGGACCTACCTTTACCGGTTGGCTGGCAGATGTATTCAGGGATGGCAGCACAGAGCTGGAGTCGATTCGCTATGCCATGACTGTTACCTGCGGCATGTTTATCCCCTCGATTATCAGCTTTATGGTGGTCTCGCGGGTGTTGCCAAGGGATTGGGCGGCAGCAGAAAAACGCAATCATGACTTAAATAATGGATAGGCTTTTGGACAGGCTTTTACATAGAAAGAACCGAGGTACACCAATGAAAAACACTGCATTGATGCTTATAACTCTGATCATAGCGCTTTCAGCTCAGGCGGCCACCCAGGAGGATATTGAAAGTTTTACTCTCGAAAATGGCATGAAGATACTGGTGCTGGAGGACAGCTCCATCCCCAATGCCAATATGTATCTGTTCTGGAAGGTGGGTTCTCGCAATGAGGTGCCGGGTATTACCGGCATCTCACATTTCTTTGAGCACATGATGTTTAACGGCTCAGCCAAGTATGGCCCCAAGATGTTTGACCGCACCATGGAAGCTGCCGGTGGCGCCAACAATGCCTATACCTCAGAAAATGTCACTGTCTACACCAACTGGTTCCCGGCCGCAGCTATGGAGACGATTTTTGATCTGGAAGCAGATCGAATAGCCCGTCTGGATATAGATGCGGCTATGGTTGAGTCCGAGCGCGGTGTGGTCGCCTCTGAGCGCACTACAGGCCTGGAAAATTCTAACTGGCGCGTACTGCAGGAAGAGCTTAAAGGCGCCGCCTTCCGAGCTCACCCTTACTCCTGGTCGGTGATTGGTCATGAGTCTGATATTGCTGCCTGGTCCCTGGAAGACCTGCGTCAGTATCACAGCACCTACTATGCGCCCAATAATGCAGTGGTGGTGATTGCCGGCGATGTAAAGCTGGCTGAGGTCAAAGCCATGGCAGATAAATACTTTGCGCCAATTCCGGCCAAGGCTCCGCCCAGGGAGATCAAAACAGTGGAGCCTGAGCAAAAAGGTGAGCGTCGGGTGTTTGTAAAAAAAGCGTCGGTCAGCACACCCAATGTCATGCTGGCTTACCATATACCCGCCAGCTCTCATAAGGATAACTATGCACTGGATTTACTGGCAGCTATTTTGGGAGAGGGCAATAGCTCGCGCCTGTATCAGTCTCTGGTCAATAACCAGATTGCACTGGGTGCAGAGACCTATATGCCCGAGAGCTTTGATCCCAATCTATTTTATATTTATGGGGTGGCGGCAGCGGATATAGATGCCGCTCAGTTGGAGCAGTCCATGCTGGCCGAGATTACCAAGGTCTCTGCCAATGGCGTAACTGTGGCTGAGCTAGAAAAAGCTAAAAATCTACGTCTGATGGATTTCTATCGCACAATGGAAACCATCAATGGCAAGGCTAATACCATAGGCACCTATGAGTTGTTTAAGGGCAGCTATGAAAAATTATTTACTGCCCCTGAGGAATACAACAAGGTGACACCGGAGGATTTACAGCGTGTTGCCAGCCAATACTTTATTCGCGCCAATCGCACGGTCGGAGTGTTGGCGGCGGAAGAGGAGCTGGACCAATGATCAGACAACTTATTGCCGCAGCTACTGCTGCCGGATTAGTGCTCTCTCTCTCAGCCTGTGCGCCAGACCCTCAGGTGGTGTCTGATAAGTCACCAACGGCAAGCAGCTTTCAAATGCCCGCCAGTGAGACAGTGGTATTGGATAATGGCCTCACCCTGATGCTAATGCCCCAGACTGAGGTGCCATTAATTACCATTAATGCGGTGGTGCGTGCGGGTAGTGTCAGAGATAAAACTGCCGGAATGGCCTCCATCACAGCACAGAGTCTGCTGCTGGGCAATAGCCTGGCATCCAAGCAGGAGACGGAGTTATTGGTCGATAGTTTGGGCGCCAGTCTCGATGCAGATTCAGGGGTTGAAGGCAGCTATATAGGCGCTGATTTTATGGCCAAAGACGCTGGGCAGATGCTGCCGCTATTTAAAGCTGTGCTCACTGGGCCAACATTTGATCAGACGGAATACAGCAAACTGCTCCAAAATAAAGTGGCTGCGTTGGCGCAGGCTAAAGAGAGTCCAAGAGCGGTGATCAGTGCTTACTTTAATGCTCTGCTGTTTGCAGACCATCCCTACGGCAGTCCCAGTTTTGGAGACCGCATATCTTTAGAGAACATGAGTCTTCAGCAGGTGCGGGATTTCTATCGTGCTTATTACCAGCCAGCCAATACCGCACTGACCATTGCCGGTGACTTTGAGCTTGCCGATATGAAAGTCTATCTGGCAGCGTTATTTTCTGACTGGCAGGGCACTGCTGTAGTTGAGGCAGTGGCGCCTGAGCCGGTAGAGACGCCAACCAGTGCCAGGGTCTTATTAGTGGATAAGCCCGATGCCATTGAAACCACCTTCTTAATAGGCGGTATGGGTATTAGCCGCGATAATCCGGACTTTGTCGGCCTGCAGGTCATTAACACCATACTGGGTGGCCGTTTTACCTCCTGGCTCAATGATGAACTGCGGGTTAACAGTGGCCTGACCTATGGTGCGCGCTCTGGCTTTATCCCATTCCGTGATGGCGGCATGTTCAGAATTAGTACCTTTACCAAAACCTCGACCACCGAAGAGGCGATTGATCTGGCTCTGGCAACCTACGCCAAATTATGGGAGCAGGGCATAGATCAGGCGACGCTGGATTCGGCCAAGGCCTACGTCAAGGGCCAGTTCCCGCCGGACTACGAAACTACAGGTCAGCTGTCCAGCCTGATGGCAGATATGTATCTATTTGATTTCGGTCCGGAGTTTATTAATGGGTTCGAAACCAAGGTCAATGGCCTGACCCTGGCGGAAAGCAAACGATTAATAGATAGCTATTTTCCGCGAGACAATCTGCAGTATGTGCTGATTGGCCGTGCCGACGAAATTCAGGACATTGCAGCTAAATACGGCGAGGTTCGTAGAGTGGACATGCAGGCGCCAGGATTTGCCCGGTAGTATCATCAATAGCCCAATATGCGCTGACCCCAAAGGCTTTGCGCGGGCGCGGTATATTGACCTGCGAGTCGTCACTGTGCCAGCCCTGCTTTTCATACTGCTAATAAGCCTGATCAAAGGTTAGTCTACCCAACCACTGGTCCAGACTCTGGATATCAACCCTGTTGCTGGTTGATGGAGCATTTTTGCTGAGTTGGCTAGCAGTTTTAGTCAATGATGAACTCCGCTAACAACTCCATTAAGGAATGCCAGATAATGGGCCAGCACATCCTGGGGGGCTTCTACCTGAGGGTAATGGCCAATCGTTGGCAGTTCGGCGCAATAGTCTAGTCTGCACTCCAGTTCTTTGTATCTAGCTACCATATGGCTGCCGGACACCGGATCCACCGAGCCATTAATTAGGGCCAGGGGAATGCTGGATGCTTGCAATGCCGATACCCAGCGTTCGCGATGCTGGATACGGTCGCTTATATAGGTAATCAGATTGTGAAACAGATGTTTGCCATTATTAAAGTTAATCAGCCACCAGAAATTCTGTAAATCTTGCTCTGAGGGCTGGGTATCTGCTCCAAATACCGAGCTAAAGTTGTGGCAAAATTTGCGGAAACCGGTAAAGCTATTCAACAGGCCGCCTATGGGGCTTAACAATAGTTTTTGGGTTAATAGCGCCCTATGGGTTTCGGGAAACAAGCCGCCATTGAGGAAACAGCAGGACAGCCATTGTCCGCAACCGCCACCATCCAGCTGTCGGGCCAATAGCTCCTGAGCTACGGTATCGCCGTAGTCATGGGCCAGTACATGACAACTC
>DDCQ01000003.1:921-6299 GCA_002334915.1 Porticoccaceae bacterium UBA2002 | reverse complement strand
CAGATCATCCCATATTGGCTGCCAGTCCCAGCTTGAGGTGGGAAAGCCATGGATCAGCAAAATGATGGGTTTCTCAGAGCCTTTGTCACTATCAATACAGAAAATCTGATGTCCGAGCAGTGATTGATATTCGCCCTGTGCACGCCATAGTTCCGTGGTGAAACTGAGTTTATCGAAAGATGATTGCATAATTATTATATTTTTATAAATAGCCCTTTTTGTATATTGGCGTAAAACGACCCGCGAGTCCATTTACAGCCTTGAGTCCGATTAATCTTGGTGCAATACTCTAAAACAGGTCTGCTAGTCAGATTTTGGCCTCAGCCCGTATATTAAAAACAATAAATAATAAGAGAAAAGCAATGACGCAAGCTCAGTCTCAACCCTTTGATACTCTCATCAAAAATGCCAAGGTTTTTAACAGGGGCGAACAGCCTGTTATTGAAGATGTTGCCGTCGCCGATGGCCGCATTGTGGCCCGCGGGCAGCAACTGGATGCATCTCAGGCCGGTCGAGTAATTGATGCCGAGGGTCTGTGGCTGATGCCCGGACTCTTTGATATTCACACCCATTATGATCTGGAGCTGGAGGTAGCACCTGGCCTGCCAGAGTCTACCCGCCATGGCACCACCTCTGTGGTCATTGCCAACTGTAGCCTGGGCCTGGCCTTTGGCGCTCAGCGGGATGGCACCAATGACCCTATTGTGAGCTGCTATGCCCGGGTCGAAAATATTCCCAAGCATGTGCTGCGCCACTGTGCCGATAATGTCAGCTGGGAAAACCCCGGTGACTATCTGGACCATCTGGAAAAGCTTAATCTGGGCCCCAATGTGGTGGCACTATTTCCTCATTCGATGCTGCGCATCGAGAAAATGGGTTTTGAAAATAGCATTACCCGCGACCCCACCAGCGATGAGCTGGAGCAGATGAAAGATTCACTGCGTGAAGGTTTGCAGCAGGGCTATGCGGGCTTTTCGACCGATGCACTGCCATTCCATTATCTGGCGGCACAGCCCCATTGCGAAAAAACTATTCCCACCCAGTTTTCCAAGTTCCCAGAGCTAAAAGCGCTGGCTGGGGTGGTGCGAGAGCAGGGTGCCCTGTGGCAGGCCACACCACCAAAAGACAGTGTTATTGGCACCTTAAAAACCTTTTTGCTGACCAGTGGCCGCCTCTATGGCAAGCCTTTGCGCACCACAGTGGTTGCGGCGCTGGATATTACCAATAACTGGCGTTTGGCTCGCCTGACCAAGATATTGGCGCGCATGTTGAACTCCTGGCTGGTGAAGGGCGACTTCCATATGCAGGCCCTAGGCGCTCCTTTTAAGACCTGGGGCGATGGTGCAGTAACGCCGCTGGCCGAGGAGATTCCTGAGCTGCGTCGCCTCAATGAGACGGATCTGGAAGACCGCGCTGGTCGCCAGGCAATCCTCAATGATCCGGACTATGCCAAGGCGTTTAAAGCCATGTGGATGAAGGGCAAGCAGGGCTGGAGCCTGGCGCGTCTAAAGCGCAAGATCAATCTGGAGGACTATGCCTTCCACCGCACCCTTGCGGATATGCATTTGGAGCGCTGTCCCCAGACCAGCTGGCAGGGCATGGATTTTCAGGCGGTGTTTGACCGCATAAATGCGATTAATGGGGAACAGCAGCCGGCAGATGCCACAGAGGCTGAGATTAAGACAGTACAGGAAGATTTTGCCTGGGTTGAAGACGAAGGGGACTTTATGCTGCAGATGCTGCGCTCCTTTGATAATGATTTGACCTGGAGCACCATTACCGCCAACCGCGATCTGGAGACAGTGCGCGAGCTGCTAATGAATCCGCTGCTGCTGCCAGGCTTTAATGATAGCGGTGCCCACCTGACCAATATGGCATTTTATGATGTCAATCTGCGCAGCCTTAAGCTGGCTGCTCTGGGGGGTGATCAGGATGTCAGCTATATGGTCAAGCGTCTGACCAAAGACGCCGCCGATATATTTGGTGTCGAGGGTGGCACCATTGATATGGGCGATGTGGCCGATTTGATTTTGATCGACCCTAAAAAGCTCGCCGAATACGATGGCGAGACCAGTGCCGAGCGTATTCATCGCGAAGAATTTAGTCATGAGCAGCTGGTCAACCGATCAGACGGTGTGGTTGAGCTGGTGATGATTGGCGGCCACAGTGCCTGGGAAAATACCCAGTTTGCCGCCGATCTGGGAGAGAAGCCCATGGGCCGGTTACTGCGAGCAGTGCACGCGGCCTAATTCAGGCTGACTAGGGGTGGAGGACTAGCCCGGTTAAAACCGCCGGGTTTCGCCAATATTTAATACCCAGCTGTTGTCGGCACCTAAATTGCTGTTTTCAGCGGCGGCTTTAAATCTTAGAGGTGGCTCAGTAAGAGGTTCATCCGAGAGATTAAAGGTACCAAAATGTATGGCCACGGCTCGGTCAGCTTTTATATCTACGGCGGCCTGTACTGCTTCCTCCGGGTTCATATGTGAAACCTTCATCATGGCATTGGGCTCGTAGGCGCCAATGGGTACTGCGGCTAAATCGAAAGGTCCCAGTTTCTTCCCAATCTCCTTAAAACCAGCAAAATAACCCGTGTCCCCGGCAAAGTAAAAGCGGCGCTGGGGCCCGGTTACCGCCCAGGAAGACCAGAGTGCTTTTCTGGTATCGGTGAGACTGCGCTTGCTCCAGTGCTGGGTTGGCAGGCAGTGAATAGTTGCGCCTTTGATGCTGCTGGTGTCACCCCAGTTCAGTTCTCGAACCTGATCTATGCCGTTTTTCCGCAGTAGCTTGCCATTGCCCACAGGCACAAAAAATACCGTCTCTGGATCGCGCTTGGCCAGCTTGCGCAGGGTGGGTACATCCAGATGGTCATAATGATTGTGAGAGATCATTACAAAGTCGATAGGGGGCAGGTCTGCGATGGCAATACCGGGTTTTACATAGCGATTGGGGCCGGTAAAGGGCACCGGACTTGGACGATTTGACCATATGGGATCAGTAAGAAAAGTCAGATGTTCCATCTGCACCAATAATGTCGCATGGCCTACCCAGGTTACTGTGGGCTCAATGTGTTTGGCGTTTTCTCGCAGAAATACACCGTCGTTGACAGTCCGCTGGGGCGCGCCGTCGCGACTTTTAAAGGCAGTGAGGACGCGGCGGGCAAAAAAGGGCGCGGTGACCTTGATCGATACTCCTGGGAGATTTTTATCAAGATTGATATAGCGGCCTTTGGTGTCCTGTTCTGCTGGGGCAAAGCTGCGTTCTGCTTCGCCTTTAACCTGCATGGCAAGGCCCAAAAGACAGCTCAGGATGATAGCGATAAGTCGATATGAGTGTTTTTTTTTAGTCATTGTAGTGCTCCACCTCTGATCCTGAGTTTAATGGAAATTGATTGGAATATCTTTGCAATTTACAAACCCCGGGTTCTGGTTGCTGAACCGCTGGTCATAACTAGGCTTGAATAGTTTTCGGACTCTTAATACAGTGCAGACAACAACAATAAATAATAATGCTCCATTGGACGGTTTTAAGGTGGGGCTCTCAAACAAGGTATTTATTATGACTGAAGCATGGATTATCGACGCCTGCCGCACACCCCGTGGTATTGGAAAAGTAGGCCGCGGGGCTCTAACAGACATTCACCCCCAGCGCCTGGGTTCTGCAGTGTTAAAAGCACTGGCCGAGCGCAACGATATCAATACTGCAGATGTGGCAGATATTATCTGGGGCTGCAACCTTCAGCGTGGCCAGAGCGGCAATGATATGGGGCGCATGTCTGCCCTGGACGCGGGTTACGATATCACTTCCAGTGGTGTCACTCTGGATCGCTTCTGCGGCTCTGGTATCACCACTGTCAATATGGCGGCGGCCTCCATTATGTCCGGTATGGAAGATATGGTGATTGCCGGTGGTTGTGAAATGATGTCTGGCTATGGTCGTCTTGCTGGCGAAATGAATCCCTTTGTGGATTCAGGTAATACGCATTTGCGTGAGATGTATGGTCAGTCCCATCAGGGCCTCTGTGCTGACACCATTGCAACCATTGAGGGAATTCCTCGTGAAGATCTGGACCGGCTGGCCGAGGTGAGTCAGCAGCGTGCTGCTCATGCTATAGAAAATGGCTACTTCGATAAGAGTCTGGTGCCTGTGTATCACGACGATGGCAGCCTGGCTCTGGATAAAGATGAATTCCCCCGCCCGGGCACCACTATGGAAACCCTGAGTCAACTGCAGCCGTCCTTTGACAAGCTGAGCAATATGCCTCTGGATGAAGAGGGCATGACCTATAGCAAGCTGATGTCTGTGAAGTACCCGGAGGTGGATGTAAAGCATGTGCATCATGCGGGTAATTCCTCTGGTGTTGTGGATGGTGCGGCCGCGATTTTATTGGCGTCACCGGAATATGCCACCAAACAGGGCTGGAAGCCTCGCGCCAAAGTGGTTGCTTACGGCAATATGGGCGACTGTCCGGCACTGATGCTCAACGCACCTGTGCCATCAGCCAAACGGGTACTGGAAAAAGCTGGCCTTACTAAAGACGATATTGATCTGTGGGAAATTAATGAAGCCTTTGCCGTGGTTGCAGAAAAATTTATCCGCGATCTGGATCTGGATCGGGATACAGTCAATGTCAACGGCGGCGCTATGGCTCTGGGTCATCCAATCGGTGCTACAGGTTCGGTTCTGATTGGCACTATGGTCGATGAACTGGAGCGTCGCGGCCTCAAGCGCGGCCTGGTGACTATGTGTGCCGGTGGTGGTATGGCGCCTGCCATAATTGTTGAGCGAATTTAGAGGTTATTTGTGATGAGCCAGTCCCAGTCTTACACGCCGGATAATGTGCCGATAAAAAAGCGCAACCCTGAGTTGGATATAGCCGAGGCACTCAAGGGCGAATGGATGGATAACCATGTTTTCGCCACGGCCTGGTTTAATGCCATGTCGATTACATTCCCTCTGGGCGAACAGTTTTTTATTAACTCGGTGCGTCATTACCGGGATCGTATAAGTGATCCCAAGTTACAGGAGGAAATGCGCCAGTTTTACAGTCAGGAAGCTGTGCATCTTCGCGAGCATCAGCGTTATAACGAATTACTCTGTGCTCAGCGGGGCTATGATCTGGAGGCTCTGGAGGGGCCTCTGCGCCGACGCATGGCCTGGGTCAAAAAGAATGTGCCGGCGCGGGAGCAGCTGGCGGGTACGGCGGCGGTTGAGCATCTAACCGCAGTGCTGGCAGAAAAGGCTCTGGGAGAAGACAACCTTTTTGCCAAGGCTCATCCAGCCATGGCCAAGCTGTGGAAATGGCATGCTGTGGAAGAGATGGAGCACAAGTCCGTAGCCTTTGATGTCTACCGCGCCGTAGGTGGCACAGAGAAAATGCG
>DDCQ01000003.1:0-865 GCA_002334915.1 Porticoccaceae bacterium UBA2002 | reverse complement strand
TTAGAGTCTGGGCCTCAGGTCTGGCGTTTCTATTTGGCAAGCAGGGGGTGCTGCGTGGTACATGGCAGCCCTATAAGGATTTCTTTCGCGAAGATTTCCACCCCTGGCAGCAGGACACACATCAACTAATTGAAGACTGGGAATTACAGCAGCAGTCTTAAACCATTTTCTGGAGAGTAACAATATGTCAATGATCGTTAATCGTCGCGATGTGGACTTTATGTTTTATGAGGCTTTGAGCCTGGAACAGACCCTGCAGTCCGATCACTATGCTGACTATGACCGCGAATCACTGAATGCCGTGTTTGATCTCTGCCAGTCCATTGCCGAAGAAGAATTTTTACCCTGTGCGGGCAAGCTGGATGCCAATGAGCCCCAGTTTATTAATGGTGAAGTAGAAACCATCCCCGAAGTAAAACAGGCTATTAATGCCTTTAAAGAAGCGGGTCTATGTGCCTCAGCCTATGACGCAGATATCGGCGGCATGCAGCTGCCCTGGATGGTTGATCAGGCGCTAAATGGCATGTTTGTCTGCGCCAACAACCCCATTCATATCTATCTATTTCTGACTCAGGGCGTGGCCAATATGCTCAATGCCTGTGGTTCAGATGAGCTTAAAGATAAATATCTCAGCCCATTGGTACAGGGCGACTGGTTTGGCACCATGTGTCTGTCTGAGCCTCAGGCCGGCTCATCTCTGGCAGATATCACTACTAAAGCCGAGCCTCTTGGCGATGGCAGCTATAAGCTCTCGGGCACCAAAATGTGGATATCGGGCGGTGAACAGGATCTGAGTGACAATATTATTCATATGGTGCTGGCCAAGGTTCCCGGCGGTCCCGCAGGTGTCAGAGGTATTTCTCTG
>DDCQ01000029.1:6264-44952 GCA_002334915.1 Porticoccaceae bacterium UBA2002 | reverse complement strand
AACTCATCGCCATCCTCATCAATGTTAGCTGTTAGCGTATCCCCTACTATCTCGACAAAAATATTGGGTGCACCCACTCCCACAAAATCTGTTAATCCAGTACTACCGTTATTATCAAATGTCCTGGTAACCGTCATTAGTCCCGTGGCTTCATCATGCTCGTAGGTGCCTAGCTCCATACCGGAAATTGCGGCTTCATCATCTTCATCAACTTCGCCATGGAAGTAAGTGCCGTCGTCAAAGAAAACCAGCATTAGCAGATCGTTCTCGGTGGTAGTACTGAGCCAGGTGCCCAAAATACCGTCAGAAACAACCCGCCTTAAGCCAAATGTGTTATCACTGATACCATCGTTGTTAATATCCGACGAGTACATTAAAGAACCGGAGGGCTGGGCAATTATTCTCAGGCGCGGGCCTGAACCATCAAAGGTGCTAAGACCGGCATCACCATTATTGTCTAAAATATGGGAAGCAGTGACTTCACCAAGTCCAACCACATTGTATGTACCCCATTCCATACCAGACAAAAAGTTAGACGTCGTTTCGTTAACCTCGGCATGAACATAGGTGCCATCTTCAAATAAGCTAAGCAGGAATAAATCGGATTCCGTAGGACTAGCGATCTCCCAGGTGCCAACCAATGAATCATTGTTGATAGGCTCTGCCTCGGACTCAATTTCCCCTGCCAAGACAAGGCTGGCCACAAAATGAACCATCGCAAGTACAGTATCAACCAAGTCCGTCGGAGTAACATCCTGGCCTGCATTTCCAATAAACAGAGTCACTCCAGCCTGCGACTCAAAACTTTCCACTGATAAATCAAAGTCCAGAAAAACAGCATTGTCTTTTGCTGTTTGGGTAATAATAATTCCATTATCAGGATCACCATCCTTATCCAGTGACTGCAATAAACGAATAATATTAATAACAATATGATGAGCCACATCATCAGTATCAGCCATATCCAATGGTGTCACCACCTCAGCTCCCAATACCGGCGGAAATTCCAAGGCGCCAATAAAAAACGTAACCGTTTCACCAGCCAAGTATTTAAACTCCCCGCGGGAACTGGTGTCACCATTTTGAGTGGCAGTGCGGTAGCCAATATTAATCACCGGGCTATCGATAAAGACGCCGGTAAGCGTTGATGGGGAGTCGCTGCCACCGCCTCCGCAGCTAGATAGAAAAAACAGGCAAATCAAGAGAGTTGAAGTTGTAAATTTCATGTTATTACATCCTGTAATAAATAATTCCATTAATTCTTGATAAGGCTAGACCAGTTTTTCAAAACATGCCAACCCTGTCGAACTAGCTATACATACTGACCCGCAGCGTGACCCGAAGCCCAGGCCCACTGGAAGTTGTAGCCACCCAAATGTCCGGTTACGTCCATAACCTCGCCAATAAAATACAGTCCCGGCTGGGTTTTGCACTCCATGGTTTTTGATGACAGATGATCGGTATCTACACCACACAGGGTGACTTCGGCGGTGCGATAGCCCTCGGTGCCGGAGGGTTTTAATTGCCAATCTTGAAGCTGCGCTGCTACCTCCACTAGTATCGCATCGGGAATTTCTGCCATGGGCTTGTCGGCATGGTTTGGCCAGTAGAGGTTTTGTAATTCCAGTACCAGCCCTTTGGAGAGATGCTGTGATAGCAGGTTGCGCAATAATGATTTGGCGCTGGACTTTTTATAGTCCAACAGCATTGTGCTGGCTTGTAGATCTGGCAGCAGGTTAATACTGATTTTCTGGCCCGGTTTCCAGTAACTTGATAGCTGCAGGGCCGCGGGGCCGCTTATGCCGCGGTGGGTAAACAGCAGGTTCTCGCGAAAGGCTACACCATTTACTGACATCTCAACATCCACTGCCAGACCAGATAACCTCTCGCTAATATCTTTTACCCAGTCGGTAAAGGTAAATGGCACTAGCCCGGCAGTGCGAGGCAACAACTGAAGACCAAATTGCTCGGCCACTTCATAGCCAAATCCTGTGGCACCCATGGTGGGAATGGAGAGCCCACCGGTAGCAATCACCAGTGACTGGCAATGGTAATGCTCCAACGATGTATGCAGCGAATACCCAGAGTCCTGACTGGCGATTCCTTGAATATCGCATTTAGTCTTTACAGCCACATTGGCTTGCTCGCATTCGTCCAGCAGCATGGCGAGAATATCTTTGGCGGATTCGTCGCAGAACAGCTCGCCGTGCTTGCGTTCATGATAGGCAATCTGGTGGCGCTCAACCAGTTGGATAAACTGCCACTGGTTATAACCATTGAGAGCAGATTTACAGAAATGCGGGTTGGCCGATAAATAGTTTTCAGGCTGGATATCCAGGTTGGTAAAGTTGCAGCGGCCGCCGCCCGACATCAAAATCTTTTTGCCCACTTTATTGCTGCTATCCAGTACCAGCACAGAGCGACCCCGCTGCCCTGCGGTAAAGGCACAGAATAATCCGGCAGCACCGCCACCAATAACAATTACATCGTATTGCTTAGAGGCTGTCATTAAAGATTATCCAGATTCTGTTGCAGCTCGATCACATCCATGGCTTCAAGGGTTTGGATATTGCGCTGGGGAATATCTTGCGGATTGGGGAAGTCGGCCAGTGCGCGCGCCACCATGTCCTCGCGCAAAAAGTGAATCATGGGATAAGGCGATCTATTAGTATATTGACTGGCCGCCCCCTCGGGCTCACCATCAAACTGATACTGGGGATGAAAACTGGCCAGCTGAATGGTGCCCGCCAGGCCCTGATCTTCAAGTAGATGATTCGCGTTATCTACAAAGTCCAGATAGCTGTCAAAATCCTCAAGCCCAGTCGGCAGCACCAGCAAGGAGGTGGCAATCTCTGATTCCGGGGACTCGCAGATCAGTTCCAGTTCCTGCAAATACAGGACCGCGATATCTTCCAGTTCACCGGATTCACCTACGGTTAGGCGCAAGCCATCAGCGGCAATCACTGGCCGTGCAAAGGGGCACAGGTTGAGGCCCACCACAACATTATCTATCCAGGCTCTGGTGCGCTGCTCTTCAGTAGAAAAACCCGATGACGACATAAGTGACTCGCGACAATAACAAAGGCGCTAGGATACTCAGTCAACCTGGTACCAACAAGCTAAACAGTGGCAGCTAGTTACGCTTTTATCCTCAGCTCCTATTCCTGTATGCTGGGCCGCTACTAACAGTTACCCACTAATTTTGTTGAGATTTCACCATGAACAACCTCTACCAGCCGCTTCAGTTTAAGTCTGGCGGTCGCCTTAAAAACCGCTTTATGCTGGCCCCTCTGACTAATACTCAAAGCCATAGCGATGGCACATTGTCGGATGACGAATATCGTTGGTTAACTATGCGCGCCAAGGGCGGTTTTGGTCTGACTATGACCTGTGCCGCCCATGTGCAGGCTGTGGGTCAGGGCTTTCCCGGGCAGCTTGGGGTGTTTGGTGATAAGCATCTGGAAGGACTAACCCGCCTAGCCCAGGGTATTAAATCCGAGGACAGCTTAGCCCTGGTGCAGCTGCACCATGCGGGCATGCGCTCACCAGCAGAGCTAATTGGGCAGCCACCTGTCTGCCCTTCCGATAATGCCGAGACTGGAGCGGTGGGCCTTAGCACTGAAGGAGTTGAGCAGTTAATCGAAGACTTTATCTGCGCTGCCCAGCGTGCTGAAAAAGCGGGTTTTGATGGAGTGGAGATCCATGGCGCCCATGGCTATATTCTCGCCCAGTTTCTCAGCGGCACCATTAACCAGCGACAGGATCAATTTGGCGGCAGTATTGAAAATCGTATGCGCCCGATTAGCGAGATTATTGACGGGATTCGCGCTCGTTGCCGACCCGACTTTTTGCTGGGGCTAAGACTCTCCCCTGAACGCTTTGATGTGCATCTGCCCGATATTATCGAGGTGGCCAAAGCTGTATTGGCCGCGGGGAAAATAGATTTTCTGGATATGTCCCTGTGGGATTCTTTTAAAGAACCACAGGATGAGGCCTATCAGGGTCGAACATTGCTGTCCTACTTTACCGAACTGGAACGAGGCGATGTGGCACTGGGTATTGCCGGCAAGCTGCGCAACCCAGAAGAAGTGAATCGCGCCATGGCCTCTGGTATTGATTTTGTGATGCTGGGTCGCGCAGCAATACTACACCATGACTTCCCAATGCAGATGCAGACGAACAATAATTTCACCCCAGTCAGAAACCCTGTATCCGCAGACTATTTGCGCCAGGAGGGGCTGGGTGAGGCATTTATTACCTATATGTCTGGCTGGAAAGGTTTTGTTAGCTAATCAAAACTCCTTTGGGCTGCGTAACTAGCCCATGCAATTAAATTGGCTCGATACAGCAACCCCAGATTCACTTTCTCCAGGCTTCCCGGAGAAGATGGTGTTGCTGGACTGTGAGACCACGGGCGGCAAAGCCCCCTACCACCGCATTATCGAAATCGGCCTGCTGGTGGTTGAAGAGGGCCAGTTGGTTGAGAAATGGCAGACCTTCGTTGATCCCAGAGTACCCCTGCCACCCTTTATACAGAGGTTAACGGGCATCAGCCCCGGTATGGTTGCTGGAGCACCGGAGTTTGCCGATATTGCCGAAGAGCTGCTGAGTAAATTAGAGGGCCGCACATTGGTAGCCCACAATGCCCGCTTTGACTACAGCTTCTTAAAGAATGAATTTGAGCGCGCGGGCATCAGCTACAACGCCAAACCCCTGTGCTCGGTGAAGTTTAGCCGCAATCTGTACCCTCAGTTTAAGCGTCATGGTCTGTCGCAGATTATTGAGCGTTTTGGTCTTTCTATAGAGAACCGTCATCGCGCGCTGGATGATGCAGAGATGATCTATAAGTTCTTCCAAAAATCCTCTGCACTGTTTTCTGAGGATGAAATTGCCGCTACCTGCAAAACATTACTCAAGCGCCCCAGCTTGCCCACCCTGCTAAATGCTAAAGAAGTGGAAAAATTACCTGCCAGTGCCGGGGTCTATTATTTTTACGATGCTAAAGGTGCACTGCTGTATATAGGTAAGAGTGTACATATTCGCAATCGGGTGCTGAGTCACTTTAGCTCGGACCATAAAAACCCCAAAGACCTGCAGATGAGCACCAAAATTGCTCATATCGACTTTGAGCAGACCCCCAGTGACTTTGGCGCCCAAATTCGCGAGAGCAATCAGATAAAAGCCCAGAGCCCGATCTATAACCGGCGGCTGCGCAAGGTCAAAAAGCTGTTCCAGTTCCGCAGCACAGAGGATAGCCAGGGCTACCTGCGACTGAATATTGAAGCCGTTGAAACAGAAGACACCGCAGTAGAACAGCAATTTGGTCTATTTCGCTCGCCCCGTCAGGCCTCGAAGAAAATGCAGCAATTAGCTGATCAGTACTTTCTCTGTCACAAGCTGTTGGGGCTTGAAGGAGAGCGAGCCAATCAACAACCCTGTTTTCGCTCACAACTAAAAAAGTGTTTTGGTGCCTGTCATGGCGCGGAGCCCACAGCTATTTACAACGAGCGCATGACGGCCGCACTTAAAAACTACCAGATAAAACTATGGCCCTATGCAGGCCCTATTTTGGTTGAGGAGCGCGACCCACAAAAGCCAGACCAGGTGGCCTTTCATATTATCGATCGCTGGCGCTATATCGCTAAGCTGGCGCTTATCGAGGATATCTATGATCTGGGCTACCAGCTGCGGGACGGCAGCAGTCAACTTCCTGAGCCAGACCATGCATCAGCTGACCGCGACGAGACTGATGATCGCTTTGATTTAGATATCTACTTTATTTTGGTGCGCTTTATGGTGGATCAGGAAAAAATGAAAATGAACAACCTTAAAGTTTGGGATCTGGTGGCGGACCAAATAGACTGAATACCTTTGTTACTCCTCCTGCATCCCAGCCTCGCCTAAATGTCATAAAAGGTTCATTAGATATTCAATTTATTGTCTTATAGACGACCTAAGATTATCCCCATGCTGATTTAAGGGGGTTAACATGATCAAAAAAATCACTCATTTCGATATCGCATCATTCCTCTGGTTTAATCGCTTCCATACCTCTAGACCACTCACCAGTGTTTTTCGCGGCATTTCGCACACGGGTGATGGTCACATCTATATTGGTCTCGCATTATTGGCGCTGGTGTCTCAGGAGGCTCTGCATATAGATTGGGTGAAATCGGTATTGCTCGCTTTCCTTTTTGAGCTACCTGTTTTTATGGCTCTGAAAGTCCTGTTTAAACGCGCACGGCCCTTTGTTCAGCTGTCGACCTGTTATCAGGCAGTGCAACCCTCTGATGAATTTAGTATGCCCTCCGGACATACTGCCGCTGCCTTTTTAATGGCAACTCTGATCGCCTATTTCTATATTGATCTAGCACCATTGGTGTTTATCTGGGCCAGCCTGATTGGCGTTTCCAGGGTATTCCTTGGCGTACACTATCCGACCGATATTGCAGCTGGTGCCGCTCTGGGTATTGCATGCTCATCAATATCCTTAACATTACTTTTCTAGCCAGGTAAACCTATGAAAGTTCTTTACGGCGTCCAGGGAACAGGCAATGGCCATCTCTCACGCACCAGGGCGCTTTTACCTGCGCTACAGCGTGCAGGCGTTGACATTGATTTTGTTTTTTCTGGGCGTGAGCGGAAAGATTTTTTCGATATGCAGGACTTCGGCGATTTCAAAGTACTGGATGGCCTGACACTGGTATATAACCGCGGACGTCTGCAGGTAATCAAAACCATTTTGGCCAATAAATTATTTAGATTTATAGCCGATATATGGCGCCTCAGGTTAAACGAATACGACCTGGTTATTTCGGATTTTGAACCCATCACAGCCTGGAGCGCGAAATTGCAGGGCGTACCCTGTATTGCGCTGAGTCACCAATGTGCATTTGCCTATGAAATTCCCAAGCTGAAAGGCCATTGGCTATCAAAAATGATTATGAAGATCTTTGCCCCAAGCAAAACTGCTGTGGGGTTTCATTATCATCATTTTAACCAGCCTGTACTGCCGCCATTAATTGGCGCTCAGGGCAAGGGGAAACGTATCAAAAATAAAATTGTTGTGTACATGGGATTTGAAGCACTGGACGATATTATCGAGCTAGTACGTCCATTTACTGACTATGAGTTCCAGATTTTTGCCAAGGTCGATAAACAGATACAGTTTGATCACATCACTGTCAATCCGGTATCGCATCAGGCCTTTCACCAGCAGCTTAAAAATTGCGCCGGCGTCATCAGCAATGCTGGCTTTGAATTATCCAGTGAGGCCCTGAGCTATGGTAAGAAATTATTGATCAAACCTCTGAGCGGTCAGTATGAACAGCTCTGTAATATTATTGCCCTCAAAGCTATAGGCCGTGCCACATCCATGGACCAACTGGATCAGAAGATTTTAGCCGAATGGCTCGAGCAGCCAGCGGTAGAGCCCATTGCTTATCCTGAGGTTGCTCCGCCATTGGCAGATTGGATACTTAATCCAAAGCGGCCTGATATTCGAACCCTATCCAAATCAATCTGGGCCAACGCCTAGGAATAACTGCCAATCTTTATATTAACTATTGCTAATATAGAATAATCTAATATATAATTAGCCCATATTCGGGTAACTAGGCTATCGGACCATGGCTCAAACTATAGATACCGCAGATCTTGTCGAACTGCGCAAACATGCCTCTGAGGCTGCTGAGTTATTGAAACAGCTGAGCAACCCCAATCGGTTGATGATCATGTGCTCTCTTATAGGCGCTGAGCTCTCGGTTGGCGAGCTAAATGCCATGACTGATCTAAGTCAGTCTGCCCTGTCACAACACCTTGCCTCTCTGCGCAACGCCCAACTGGTGAGCACCAGACGAGAGGCTCAGACCATTTTTTATCGGCTTTCAGGTGATCAAGCCATTCAGATAATTGCCGTTTTAAAATCTATCTATTGCCCGGATTTGGAGAATTAAACTATGCCCGCCCATATAACCAGTATCGCCGCCAGTGAGTTCCAACAAAGATACCAGGAAGCCAGTAGCAAACTCACTATTATCGACCTACGCACCCATGCCGAGGTCGAAACCGAGTGCCTGCAGGGTACAGTGCATTTCCCGGTACAGACGCTGAGCAGCATCGCACTGCAGGCTCACCTTGATCAACAGGGCCACAGCGCTGATCAGCCTATTTATCTGCTCTGTGCCGGCGGTCCACGCGCCTCGCTTGCCGCGGAGAAATTAAAAATCGACCTAGATGCCCAGCTAGTAATTATTACTGGAGGTTTAAATGCCCTTAAACAGCTGGGAGTTGAGGCCGATAAGGGCGCTGGCAATATAATATCTCTGGAACGGCAGGTTCGCATTGCCGCTGGGTCGCTGGTGGTTATAGGCGCTCTTTTGGGACTTCTGGTTAACCCCTGGTTTTATGGTCTGTCTGCTTTTGTGGGTGCAGGTCTGGTATTTGCCGGCATCACCGATACCTGTGGCATGGGCATGATACTCGCGCGTATGCCCTGGAATAGCGCAGCCAGCGAATAATGATTACTGCCTTGCAGGCTGACACTAATATGATTTTTAAACAACTTTTTGATAGCGAGTCCTCTACCTACAGCTACCTGCTGGCCGATGAACAAACCGGGGAGGCTCTGGTAATTGACTCGGTACTGGATGGTAGCGAGGAGCTACTGAGCCTGCTTGATCAGCTCGGACTGAGGCTGGCTATTGCCATTGATACTCATACCCATGCAGACCACATCACTGGCATGGGCAGCCTCCGCGAAAAGACTGGCTGTATCACTATGATGGGACATCAGTCCCAGGCACATTGTCTGTCAAAAACATTTACCCATGGTGAACAGATTAATCTGGGATCTATCCAGCTGGAAGTTATTTATAGTCCCGGGCACACAGACGACTCCTACAGCTTTTATCTAGCCAGCGAAGGTATGCTATTTAGTGGTGATACTTTATTGATTGGTGGCACCGGACGAACAGACTTTCAAAATGGCGACCCTGGTATCCAGTACGATAGCCTGCATAGGCGCATTCTGACACTGCCTGACAATACATTGCTCTATCCAGGCCATGACTATAAAGGCCAGAGCAATAGCACTTTGGGCGCAGAAAAGATTTCAAACCCGCGGCTGCAGATGCCTGACAGGCAGGCCTATAAAGAACTGATGAACAGCCTGGCCCTGCCCAACCCAAAATTGATGGATATTGCCGTGTCAGCCAATCAGGCCTGTGGAAAACTAGCCACCTAGACTGCAGTTATTTTGCTGTTAATTTTTTCTGCAGCGCCATAGTTTCCATGGTTGCCTTAACAACTGACAGCTGTGGATTGGCGCGACCAGTGCGCCCTATGGCATCAATATTGGCATAGTACCAATACTGCACAGCAAAGCCTGCAAGCGCGCGCAGTGGTTTTAATCGATTCAAAAATGCCAGCCAGCTGGGAAATAGAGACAGGCTATCCTCATAGCGTGGCAGTGACTCCAGTCCAGCTAATAGCTGGTTGGGAGCATCGGTCATTACGCACATGGGGCGGCCAAGTCCAATCAGGTCTGCGCTGCCAGTCTCCACTGCCATCTCCATGGTGGAGCGCTGGCGGAAACCGCCAGTGACCATCAGTGGAATATTTACCTTTGCCTGCATAGCCATAGCAAAGTCGACAAAGTAAGCCTCGCGCTTTTGGGTAGACTCCGCCAGATTTTGTTTTTCCTCTTCTTCCATTCCCTGCAGGCCCAGTAGCTTTGGCTGCTCATAGGTACCCCCAGAAATCTCAATAAGATCCACACCGGCCTGTTCGAGCCATTGCACCACTTGCAAACTGTCTTCAAAGTCAAAGCCACCTTTCTGGAAATCGGCACTATTAAGTTTTACAGCCACCGGGAATTCTGTCCCCACTGCAGCTCTGACCGAGGCAACCACCTCTAACAGGGCACGGGCGCGATTAGCCAGGTCACCACCATAATCATCTGTGCGGAGATTGCTGCGCGGGCTTAAAAACTGCGACAGCAGATAGCCGTGGGCACTGTGTATCTGCACGCCGGTAAAGCCCGCTTCTTTGCAGGCTACTGCACAGACAGCAAAGCGGCGCACAATGGTTTTGATTTCGGTTTTAGTCAGCGGCACTGGCTCGCCAAACTGGCCGCCGGGCAGACCCAGTTTTACCGCCGAGGGTGCTTTGGGGTTGGGGTTAACTATTTTTTGTGTCTGGCGACCCGCATGACTTATCTGCGCCCAAAAATGATTGCCATTGCGAGTAGCTGCCCTTGCCCAGCTGGCCAGTGCGCTGCGCATGGCTTTATTGGGTTTGCGATCAATTACCACATTGCCCGGGCGCTCCAAATGATCTCTGTCGATCTGAATATTGCCCGACAGCAACATACCTGCGCCGCCATCGCTCCACAGTCCATAAAGCAGCTCCAGTTCGGGTGTGGGCAAGCCTTCTTTAGTAGCCAGACCCTCGGTCATGGCAGCCTTGGAAAGTCGGTTGGGCAACACAGCGCCGCAGGGCAAACTCAGTGGTTGGGCAAGTAATTTTTTCATGGAATGGGTTCTTATTATTGGGGTTACTCCAATCATAAAGATGGCCAAGCTCAATGGCTAGTTCTATTCCGCATACCGATCAACAGTACTACTTGGTCTAATTCTGGGCTTTACCCAAGGTGACTAGAAATAGACACTTGAGAGCTGAAAATTGCTCAAATACTGAGCCAATAAGGAACCCTATGAAATTTTTACATTATCGCGATCTGGCCAAAACCGAAACCGAGTTTCCCATTAGTGCAGAATGGGGTCAGGGGCGCAGTATATTTGGCGGTCTGACCGCCGCACTGGTACTGGTGCATATTGAATCCAATGTCGATTTAACTGGTCGGGATCTGCGCACAGTGAATATTCACTTCTGCGGAGCGGTGATAGCGGACATACCCTGCGAGTTTCGTCATCGCGTGCTCTCTCAAGGCAGATCTGTGATCCAAATTGAAGGCCAGCTGCTGCAGGAGGGTGAGGTCAAAACCGAGATCATCGCCTGCTTTACTACTGATCGAATCTCCGCCATTACCATCGACTCACCAAGCAAAATATTTCCCGTTGCAGCGCAAGATACCCAAGAGATGAACTCTGAATTTAAGCAGGGTTTGGCACCTCGTTTTGTGGGCTACTTTGATCTTCGCCAAACCAATAACAACCTGCCCTTTACCGGCTCTGACCACAGCCTGATTACTGGTTGGATGCGCTTTGCCAAGCCCAGCGAAAGCCTAAATGATGCCACGATTCTGGCGCTGATTGACGCCTGGCCGCCAGCAGTACTACCTATGATGACCCAGCGAGCGCCGAGTAGCACCATTACCTGGAATATTGAGTTTATGCATCCTAGAGCAGCGCTTGAGGTCGAGGATATGCTCTATTATGAATGCAGCGCCATCCAGTCGGGGCGGGGCTATGCCCATACCCAGGGTAAAATTTATCACCCCAATGGGCAGCTACTCGCATTAAGTCGCCAAATGGTCGGTGTTTACGATAAAGTAATCACATAAAACGACAGATTTACCCATAAAAAGAATAATAAACAGTTGAGGTACAAGCGGTGACCAAACCAACAACTAGCACTCGCCAATATGATTACCTGCATAACTGCTATTAGCTCAGTGAGTCGCCATAGGTTTTTATGGCTTGGCGCTCTGCTATTATCAGCTTTTTTAAGCTCAGCTCAGGCGAGCTCGTCTGACTTTGTGCTGGCCGATCAATGCCCGCCAAGCTTTGCCCTGGATCAAAACAACCAGTGCCGGCTGCGCAATCTCTATCAGCTCTATGATTCTCTGCAGGACCGAGGCTTGGGGGGTCTTAAAACCGCCCTGCCTGAGCATCGCGATGGCTTTAGCCCCCAGCAAATTGACCTGGGTCGCCTGCTGTTTTTTGATCCGGTTCTCTCTGCCGATAAAAATCTATCCTGCGCTAACTGTCATAATCCGGGTCTTGGCTTTAGTGATGGTATGGGCCGCAGTGTCGGTGCCCGCGGACAGCTCAGTCAGCGCTCTGCACCCACATTGTGGAACAGTGCATTTTTGCAATCGTTCTTCTGGGATGCCCGCGCCCATAGTCTTGAGCAACAGGCCGTTGGGCCTCTATTTTCGGACCATGAAATGGCCAATACTCCCCAGCAGTTGCTGGCGGATATCAATCAGGTTGAAGCTTACCCGGAGCTGTTTAAACGGGCCTTTCCCGATGCCAGCGATGCGCTGGTGATAGATAATATAGCCATCGCACTATCGGCCTTCCAAAGCTCATTGATCTCATTAAACAGCCCCTATGATCGCTATGCCCATGGCGATGCCAAGGCACTGAACCCCAATCAACTAGAGGGGCTCAATGTTTTTCGCTCATTCGTGGCGCGCTGTTCCCAGTGCCATACGCCACCCCTGTTTACTAATCAGCAGGTAGCCGTGATAGGCACACCAGAACCTGCGGGACTGCCACGGGATATAGGCGCGCAAGAGACCTTTGATGCCCAGCGCCTAAGAGGCGGCTTTAAAGTGCCAACCCTGCGCAATATTGCGCGCACCGCACCCTATATGCACAGTGGCAGATTTGCCACGCTGCGTGAAGCGGCCGAGTTTTATACCCAAGGGCGGGGCCATGCCGTGCCTGAGGGCGAAGAGTTGCTGCTGCACTGGCATATCTCAGATCCCAATCTAACCGACACAGAGCTTGACCGGCTGGTGGACTTTATGGAGGCACTGAGCGATGAAAGCCTTATGCCCAAAGTCCCCACACAGGTTCCGTCGGGTTTGTTAAGTGGTAAAACCAGTATCAGTCTTGTGACTGCATCAGGAGAGTAATTATGAATGCTAAATTCAAAGTTGTACTTGCCATTGTTATCTTTGCCGGTGGCTGGATTATGGGCAGCAGTAACAATGTTGCGCCGGTGATCACCAGCTCTATGGATGGCGCCAGTTACAGCGGTGGTTTCCAGTCAGATGACTCAATCCGCGCCGTGCCTAAGCGCAGTGCCCAGGGAAACATCCATCTGGTTAATCCGGGTGATTCCATTCAGGCCGCCGTGGAAGCCGCGCAGCCAGGGGATACTATACGAGTAATGCCCGGCACCTATTCAGAGACTGTGTATATAGATAAAGATGATATCCATCTGGTCGGGGTTATTCAGCAGGGCGAGCGGGCCACCATGGATGGGCTGGGCAAACTCAATGATGCCATTCTCTACTCCGGCAACAATGTGGTGATCGAAAACTTCCGCATCACTAAATACAAAGGCAATGGCATTATGGGCCAGGCCGGCAACAATTTTGAGATTCGCAACAATGTGATTATCGACACCGGCATCTATGGCATCTTTCCTCAGCTGGGTACTAACGGTCTGGTTGAGCACAATGTGGTTTCTGGCATTGAAGACGCCGCTATCTATATTGGTATGAGCGACAATATCCATGTAGCCCACAATGAAGTCTTTGATAATGTTGCCGGTATCGAGATCGAAAATAGCCGCCATGCAGTGGTGGAAAACAATATTGCCTATAACAATACCGGCGGTATTCTGGCCTTTGTCACCCCAGGCCTACCTATCAAAACCACCGAAGATGTGATTATCCGCAATAACTTTGTGCTGGATAATAACACCGCAAACTTTGGTGCACCGGGCTCAATTGTGTCTGGTATTCCAGCGGGTACAGGCATTTTGATTATGGCCGCAGATGATGTGATTATTGAAGGCAATATTATTTCCGGCAACAAAACGGCCGGCATTATTGTTAACGATCATAGCTTTGCCACTACCATTACCATGGATGTTGAATCTGACCCCAACTCCGATCGCACCATGATTCTGGATAACGTGATGCTCAATAATGGCTATGACACTATTCCCGAAGTGACCGCCGTGGCATTGACCGAATTGCACACAGGGCTGGTGGATATTGTCCATGTTGGGCCCAGCAATGGCAGCTGCATTATTAATCGTCATCGCTATCGAGCAGTGGGTATCGGCAACTATGGGGAATGTGACTTTACCAATACCGACAGTACTGAATCCTATCTGCTAGCCGGTGGTGCTCAGCCCCGCGTTATCCACCCATCGGAGCGTGGTGAGATCGCCTATCTGGGCGTGTGCACCGGATGCCACAGCTATACCGGCCGCCTAATAGGCCCATCGGTACAGGTGATCCAGGCCATGTATGCAGGCAACCCTGAGGGCCTGGTTGAATATATTAATGCGCCAGTAAAAAAGCGCGATAACTTCCCAGAGATGCCAGCGCAGAACTATCTTGATGCAGAGACCCAGATGGCCGTGGCCAACTATATGCTGGCTCTTGAGAAATAAAGCCAAAAAGGGATAAAGAAGACACAGTCCGACTAGGCCGGTGAAGTTGTCTCTATCAATAGCTCAATAAACTTTTGCGCGGGTGAAGACAGCGCCTGGCGACGGCGGGTAAAGATTCCCACCCGGCGTTCGATACCGCCATGAGAAATAGGCTTGCAGATAGCCCCCAGCGCTTCTATCTGACCCTGACAGAGTGCTGGAACCGCCGCCACCCCAACCCCGGCGGCGACCATGGCGCCCACTGTGGTCAGCTGGAAAGCCTCAAAGATATGCGGTGGCTGCCGATCGGCCTCTGCAATAGCACTCTCAGTCCAGCGCCTGGTGCTGGAGCCCCGATTTAAAGACACCAGTGTATGGTTTAACAGATCGGCAAAGGCGACCTCGCTCTGCGCGGTTAAATGATGCTGCGGCGGCAGAATGGCGATAAAGCGATCAGTAAACAGCGGCTGGAAATCCAGGCCATCCCTATTATCTGGCTCAAAGGTAATACCCAGCTCCACGCGCCCCGACTGCACTGCACTGATGACCTCTTCCATCACAATATCCTGCACATTGATATTGATATTGGGAAAGCGCTGAACAAGTGCCACCAGAGTCTGGGGTAAGCAGTTGCTGGCAAAGGACGGCATGGCCGCGATGCTGAGTTTACCTCTCTGCAGCGCGAATAGTCCGCGCAGATCCTCAAAACCCTCATTCCAGTCCATTAATAGCCGCCGGGCCACCGGCAGAAACTCTGCCCCCTCAGGGGTAAGCGCTACCGAGCGGGTCGAGCGGGCAAATAGTTGACCTCCCAGCGACTCTTCCATCTTGCGAATAGCGGCACTGAGTGCGGGCTGGGAGAGATGTAGATGTTCACAGGCTTCAGCAAAACTGCCCGCCTCAGCGATGGCCACAAAGCCACGCAGCTGTTTAACACTAATATTCATCTGTAAATTATTATTCCATTTTATTGATTAATTGATTATTTAATACTATTTGAGTTAATTATAGGGTTCAGGCAACCTAGGTCAATTCCCTGTTTTTGAGCCTCAACTATGAATCCTTTATGGCAGCCCAATCCCGAGCAAATCAAGCAAAGCCATATGCAGCACTTTCAAGAGCAGCTGAAATCTAGCCTTAGTCTGAACTTTGATGGTTACGAGGATTTGCACCGCTGGTCTGTGGATCACCCAGAGAAATTTTGGGAACAGCTGTGGCAGTACACCAATATCCGCTCTTCACAGCCCTATGCAAGTGTACTAAAGCATGCCGAGAAGTTTCCCGGCGCCAGCTGGTTTGAGGGTGCAAAGCTTAATTTTGCTGAGAACCTGCTGCGCAATCGCTCTGATAAAACGGCCATAGTTGCCCGCCTGGAAAATGGCGCTCGCCGCACACTAAGCTATATAGAACTCTATCAGCAGGTTTGCCAACTAGCCGCGGCGCTGCGCAATGCGGGGGTAGTTAAAGGTGATCGCGTGGCGGGCTTTATGCCCAATGTCCCCGAGACTATTGTGGCCATGCTAGCCACCAGCAGCATTGGTGCTATCTGGTCGTCCTGCTCGCCAGACTTCGGTATTAATGGGGTAATGGATCGCTTTGGTCAGATCGAACCCAAGGTGTTATTTGCCTGCGACGGTTATTATTACAATGGTAAAACCATTGATTCCACCCCCCGTGTGCAAAAGATATGCGAGCAGATAGACTCTATCGAGCAGCTGGTCCTGGTACAGGTCACCGAGGCGGTAACAGATATTCCTCGGGCAGTGAATTACAGCGATTTCCTGGTACAGGCAAACACTCCAGAACTGCAATTTGAGCAGCTGCCCTTTGATCACCCTCTGTATATTATGTATTCCTCCGGCACCACAGGGGTACCCAAATGCATTGTCCATGGTGCTGGCGGTACATTGATTCAGCAGCTTAAAGAACAGCAGCTACATACCAATCTGCAAACCGACGATGTACTGTTTTATTTCACCACCTGCGGCTGGATGATGTGGAACTGGCTGGTGGCAAGCCTGGCCACCGAAGCCACTATTGTGCTGTTTGATGGCTCTCCCTTTTACCCGGAACCCAAATCGCTGATAGATATGGCCGAACAAGAGAGCATCAGTATCTTTGGCACCAGCGCCAAATATATTGCTGCCCTGGAGAAAGCCCATGTGGTGCCTCGTGAGACCCACAATCTGCCTGCGTTGAAAGCGATTTTATCTACCGGCTCCCCACTCTCTCATGAAAGCTTCCAGTATGTGTATCGGGATATTAAAGCTGACCTCTGTCTGTCTTCGATTTCTGGCGGCACTGATATTCTGTCCTGCTTTGTGCTGGGCAATCCCGCAATGCCAGTGTGGGAGGGCGAAATCCAATGTCGCGGTCTGGGTATGGCTGTGGAAATCTGGGATGAACAGGGCCGGTCGGTCACTGAACAAAAAGGTGAGCTGGTCTGTGTTAAGCCTTTCCCCTCAGCACCAATCTATTTTTGGAATGACCCGGAGAATAAAAAATATCTAAGTGCCTACTTCGAGACCTATGCCAATATTTGGGCCCATGGCGATTACGGTGAAATAACGGCTCACAATGGGGTGATTATTCATGGCCGTTCCGATGCGGTGTTAAATCCCGGCGGTGTGCGGATTGGCACCGCGGAAATTTATCGTCAGGTGGAAAAGCTCGATGAGGTTATCGACAGTATCTGTATTGGTCAGAACTGGGACGACGATGTACGGGTAGTTTTATTTGTGGTCCTGCGCCAAGGTCTCTCCCTCAGCGACGAATTAATTGGCAAGATTCGCACCAGTATCAGAAGTGAAACCACTCCCCGTCATGTGCCAGCCAAGGTGATTACGGTAACAGATATTCCGCGCACCATCAGTGGCAAGATTGTTGAGCTGGCGGTGCGTAAAGTGGTGCATGGGCAGGCAGTCAATAATACGGATGCACTGGCCAATCCTGAGGCCCTTGAGTTATTTAAGAATCTTCCCGAACTGCAAGATTAGTGCGGGGGCAGACGATACTGATTGCCTAATAGATCAATATCCCCTAATCTCGCTGCTGCTTAAAAAAATCAAAATAAGGGCGACTGCAATGAGCAGACAGATTCTTGATAACCAACATATTCACCCCTCTGTGCAGGCAGCGGTTAGTAATAACCATGCCGATATAGTGCTAGAAGTGCAGGATGCGATAGCCAATAATCAGATTGTGATCGTGGGTATGGCGCAGAATCCAGCGCCAAAAAGAGCGCGCAAACAGCTGGACGAATTGGGGCTCGACTATGCCTATCTGGAGTATGGAAACTATTTCAAACTATGGCGCCGCCGCAATGCGCTAAAAATGTGGAGTGGCTGGCCCTCGTTCCCAATGATCTTTGTCAAAGGTATACTAATCGGCGGCTCTAGCGATATGCGCGCGCTAATTGAAGCTGGAGAGTTTACCAAGCTCTTAGACTAAGAGCCTCCTTACTAGTCGTACTGGGCAAGCTTATTGACTCTGATCACCGCCTGAACCTCGTGCACATAAACTTCGCGCAACTCTGAATAGTGCAAAAGATTTTCAGCCAGCAGATGGCCAGTGACCTGCTGCTGTGTATTTCTAAGTTGCGCACGATTATCTCGCAAATCTGAATAGGCTCGGTGGCTATTAATATTGCGCATATAGGCACTCACTGCGTCTGCCACTGAAGAAAATTTGGCCACCTCATGGTTACTGCCAGCATTGCGGCGCAGTGGCACCAGACCGCAGCCTTTTTTATAGCACCACTGACCAAACAGGTTATTACCCTGTACCGCAAAGCGCGAAGTGCCCCAGGCAGATTCTATCGCCGCCTGAGAAAGAGCCAGTGAGGCGGGTATTTTATCCACCCGTAGCAAGAGCTTTTCTAATAAATCAGGATTCTCGGTCTCCGACTGCAACCCGTATTGACTGGCAAACTGGCTGAGCATTTTGCGCTCTGCTGCAGATAGCTGGGCTTTGCCTGCCATCATCTCAAGCTGCGCGCGCTGTTCCAAAGTCTGCCGATTGCTCTCAGTAACCAATGGCAGCATATAGTTAAAAAATGCGGTTTTTTTCTGCCGCACATCCTGATACTGGGAGAAATCTGGCAGTGGTACCGAATTGCTCTGGGGAATAATCACAGCGCCCAGAGCACCGATTAATATCAGGCTGCGCAACCACCAGGACTTTACGGCGCGGCGCCAAAGTGTAGGTTGGGTCATGGTCGGGTATACCTCAGTATTCGGCCAGGTATTTCTGGCTGCTGTAAATCATTATTTGCAGATGCACGCATTTTCTCTAATCCGCTGCTGGCAGATTTTTCGCTACTGGGCGTGCTGTTGGCGGGACAGGTGCCCGTATCCATAAAGTTCAGCGCCGCTGCAAATCTGGCCTCTTCGGGGTCACCCAAAACATGTTGCAGATCGTCATCGACCAGGCAGCCGCGTACATTCGCGGCAGACATATCATCGCTGTCTGCAGGAATAAATCCATCGGAGTACTCACCAAAGCCCTTGGCATTTGAGCCTTTAAACTGAATGGTGAAATAGGTGGTGCTGCAGTTATCGATGCCATAAAAACCATAGGGTTTACCTCTAGTGCTGGCGCCGATAAGAATCACCTCCACATCAATACCCCGCAGGCCATTGATAAAGGCTTCACTGGCAGAGGCCGTGCCTCCACTGGCAAGCACAAACACGCGGGACATATTTAGCATGGGTAAGCTGGCACCCTGCTCAGCAGAAAAGCCCGCTGCAGTTGAAGGGAAATAGGTGGGCGCCAGATTGCGCCCGGTAATCGGATTGACCGAGGGATACTTGTCGTTAAATGTAATCTCTTCAAATATACGCCCACTGGCCGCATCTCCAGCCACCATAGAGGCCAGCTCGGCAGCTATATCCAGATAGCCACCACCGTTGTAGCGCAGATCTATCACCAGCTCATCAATATTGGCGGCTTTTAACTGTTCAGCCGCCGTAATCAGTTGCTGCTCGGCAGTGGCTATATGGCTATTAAAGGTCAGATAACCCACTTTTCTGCCACTGTGGTCCAGTGTTTTTACATTTTTAACCGGCTCAGTGGTTATCTCCATACTCTGCATCACCACTGTTCTTGTCTCGGTAGCATCGAGGTCTCGTACCTCAAAGGTATGGGATTCGCCTAGCTCCTCAGGAAATAAACCGGCGTTAAGCACATCGGCGGGGCCATCTTCTATGGCAGCTCCATTGACCGACACAATCTCGGCGCCGCGACCAATATTATTGTCTGATGCTGGAGTATTGGGTTCATTAAAGGCCACCACCAGGCTGCGTGGTGGCGAGCTCCTTAAAAAGGCCAGCTCCCAGCCGTAGCCCGCAGAGATTCCAGACTGAGATAGTAGCTCCCACTCCTCAGTATCATAGGTAAAGTGAAATTGATCTTTAGGATTGCCAGTCTCAGTGAGCTCATCGGTTTTCATTAAATCAAAGTACTGGGCAGTAGTATCTATGGTTCCGGGGTCAATATCGTCCAGCTCCCTGTACCAGAGATAGGTGTCATTGCTGTAAGAGCGGATCCAGAAATTTTCATCTGTAATACTGCCTGACCTGTCTCCAAAAGAAGCATCTGGTCTGGGGTTGGCGCACAAGCCTTCTAGACTGCCAATAGAGTCATATTCACCCTCAACCCAGCCGGAGGCAGCAGTGACAACTGTCGAACCACCTCCGCTGTTTACAGGCACAAAGACTGAGGGTGCACTGCTTCCACCACCTCCACCGCAGGCAGTGAGAATTGAAAGCGTTGCTATCGCCGAATAGAATCTCATTTGTGGCCCCATCTGGACAGCGGGCAGCTGTCCAGCTATTGTTGTTTTTAGTCATACGCTGCCTGTAAATTAACCCGATCACAGTTGAGATACAAGCTCGCCCCAGTAGCCAACTTCCCCTAGGCAATATAACGGTTCCCTGTTAACGTGCAGACTGCAGGGGGAAATAATGAAAAACAATAATAAAAATCCCAATACCCACAAGGAAATTGGCTTCTGGCGCGGCTGGTCTATAGCTGTAGGCTGTGCCATTGGCTCCGGCGTCTTTATGATGCCCACATTACTTGCGCCCTATGGCATGTTGGGTCTCGCTGGCTGGCTGGTCGCCGGTGGCGGTACATTGCTGGTAGCCCTGTCTCTGTCCCGCCTGGTGCGGCGCATTCCAAAAATTGGCGGCCCCTATGCCTATGTGCAGGCGGGATTGGGCAGCTTTGCCGGCTTTCTGATTGCGTGGACCTACTGGATCGCCTGTATTGCCGCCGTCTCTGGCATTGCCATTGCCTTTGTCGGCTATCTCGGCGTTTTTGTGCCAGAGATCACCGACTCCAGAATACTGTCGCTACTCTGCGCCCTGACGCTAATCTGGACTATTGTGGCGCTTAATGTGCGCAGTCTCGAGAGTAGTAGCCGCTTTCAAGTGGTGTCCACATTAATCAAAATACTGCCGCTGCTGTTTATGATTGTGCTGGGTTTTACCCATATGGAACCCGCTAATTTACCGCCGCTCAATCCAACCAATCTGCACCCGGCAGCTCTGTTAGCCACGGTCACCACTCTGGTGATGTGGTCCTTTGTGGGCATAGAGACCGCCACTGTGCCTGCAGACAATATGGCCGAGCCGGACAAGACAATCCCCAGAGTACTGGTGGCTGCCGTTCTAACCATACTGTCTATTTATCTACTGGTCAGCCTGGCGGTCGCCCTGCTGGTTCCGGCCGACGAATTAATCAATTCATCGGCACCCTTTGCACTAGCCGCCAGTAAAGTGATGGGGCCAGCCGGTGCCGGATTGATCACCATGGGTGCTCTGGTATCTACGCTGGGCTCGCTCAATGCCAATACCTTGACCGCGGGTAATGTGGCTCTGGCTGCCGCCAAAGATAACCTGCTGCCACAACAGTTTAAGCGCCTAAGCGCCAGCGGCACGCCGCAATTCGCCTATATTGTTTCCGGGTTATTTATCAGTGCCCTGCTGATTCTAAACTACACCAAGGGGCTGGTAGCCGCCTTTACCTTTATGGCTATGCTGTCCACTCTGTCGACATTAATGGCCTATGCCTTCTGCGCGGTGGCGGAGTTTTACTTTTTAAAATCTGATCAGCCTGGGCCTGAACGCAACCGCGCTATTGGCCTGTCCATAGCCACTTTTACCTATGCGTTTTTTGCCATTTACGGCGCCGGCTGGGAGATTGTTTTCTATTCCTTTATGCTTATCCTTATGGGTATGCCTATCTATGCATTAGTCAGAAAATAATAAGAGTTAAACCATGGCCAATTTTGATGAATACTCGGCAATCACTCAGGTTGCTATCCGCAGTGCTGCCAATGCCTTTGTTAGCGATGCCAAACTGGAGGAGGAATGGCAGCCCCTGCGCTTTCATGCCAAACCGCAAATAGATGAGGCTCTTGCAGAGTACGCCCACTTTAGACAGCTACTGGCCAGCTGTGGTGCGCAGATTATCGACCTTGAGGAGGCAGATAATCTGACCATCGACAGTATCTATACCAGAGACAGTATTCTGGTTAGCCCCAATGGTTTAATTCTATGCAATATGGGCCGCGCCAGCCGTACCCCCGAAGCCGCGGCAAATGCCGCTGCCTATAAAGCTGCCGGACACAGAGTAGCAGGCCAGATAACCGCACCTGGCACATTGGAGGGCGGTGACTTTATCTGGCTGGATAGAAACCATGCTGCTGTTGGACTTGGCCCGCGCACTAATGCAGAGGGGATCAGGCAGCTTAAACAGCTGCTTGGCCAAGATGTGGAATTGCATGTGGTGGAGCTACCGGACCCTGATCACCCGGATGATGTATTGCATCTTATGTCGATAATCTCACCCATAGATCATGATTTAGCACTGATATACAGGCCCTTTATGCCCGCCAGTTTTATCCATTGGCTTGAAGAACTGGGCATAGAGTTTGTGGATGTGCCAGAGGAGGAATATCCCACCATGGGCTGCAATGTCTTGGCGATTGCCCCACGTCAGGCCATTATGCTGGAGAACTTACCCGGTGTTAAAAATGGGCTGGAAAGTGCTGGCTGTACTGTAGCGACTTATAAAGGTCTGGAAGTCAGCCGCAAAGGCGAGGGTGGACCCACCTGCTTAACCCGGCCTTTAGTTAGAGGTTAGCCTGCGAGAATAGCCTAGGTCAGACAAGCTCGATTAGCAGCGCGGTGCCAATGCCCGCCGCACCACTGGTTGCAACCACACCCAGAGGCAAACCTTGCCGCTCCATCTCGTCAATCAACATGCCAAGCATAATCCCGCCGGTGGCACCCATCGGGTGTCCCAGAGCAATCACGCCACCATTGATATTGAGCTTATAATTTTCGATATTCAGTTCGCGCTGGCATTTAATGCTGGTGGCGGCGAAGGCCTCATGGAGTTCAAACAGATCTATATCTGCACTGGTCAATCCCTGATCCGACAATAATTTTGCGGTGGCCGCGGCGCAGCCAGAGACCACCTGCAAGGGGTCGTTGCAGACGGTGGTGGCTGCAAGAATGCGAGCACGGGGTACCAGCCCCTGATCCTGCAGCGAACCATCTCCAACCAGCACCAAGCTGGCGGCGTCAGCCATCGCCGGGGAATTCCCAGCGGTATGCACATGAGAGATTGAGCTTAACTCAGGGTGTTCAGAAAGCTGAAGTGCATCAACACCTGTGGTACCCAAATCAGCAAAATACGGTTTTAATTGAGCCAGATCCGCCACCGTAATATCACCACGGATACATTCATCCTCGTTAACCCAAATATCTTTAACTGGGTTATAGACTGGAATTATCGACTTAAAATACCCATAGCTTCGAGCGATTGCCGCGCGCTGCTGGCTCTGTAAAGCAACCTCATCCACCTGCTCGCGGCTGATACCCTGCAGCGAGGCAATCAGATCAGCACCGCTGCCCATCATTAGCATACGGTTTTCCAGCGCCAGTTTGCCATCGGCAAACATCGCTGCCTGATCAGATAGCATAGGAACGCGAGACATCATTTCGACACCCCCGGCCAAAGCACAGGTTGCCTGCCCGGTATTAATTTTCATGGCGGCAATATTGACCGCATCCAGCCCCGACGAGCAAAACCGATTGATGGTCATGCCGGGCACTGAGTCGGGCCAGCCAGCATAGAGCAGCGAGGTTTTGGCAATATTGCCACCCTGCTCACCCATCTGGGTAACACAGCCGAGGATCACATCATTAACAATATTTCGATCAAGCCCTGTGCGCTGCTCCAGCGCTTGGTACAGAGCTTTTAATAGTTCAAACGCGCTGATATCCGCCAGACCACCATCGGGCCGAGCACGACCTCTGGGGGTACGGATGGCATCGTAGACCAGCGCTTGCTGCATTAATTCACGCCCACAATCAGACTAACACAGGTTGTGGTGCTGCCACCCAAATTAAAGGTAGCCATATTTTCTGCATCTCTAATCTGGCATGGCCCGGCGCGCCCTGTTACCTGATTGGCGCAGTCCAGTAACATGCGAATCCCCGTGGCACCCACAGGGTGACCCAGCCCAATCAGACCGCCGCTGGCATTAATGGGGAAATCTCCATCCATGCTGATTCGACCCTCGGCAATTGCCTTCCAGCTCTCTCCCGGCGCGGTTAATCCAATATGATCTATAGCCATATATTCGGTGATGGTAAAGCAGTCGTGGGTTTCCAACCCATCCAGCTGGGTAACATCGGCAAAGCCTGCGCGGCCCAGTGCATCAGTCATAATTTGACTGACATGGGGAAAGATCAGTGGATTGCCGGCACTTAGCGCCAGCTTGCTATCCAGACTAATAGGCGCAGAGCGATGGCCCCAGCCTTTAATGCGCGGAATATCCTTAAGCTTAAGACCGTTTGCGGCGGCATAGTCCCGGGCAGCTTTTTCGCTGGCCAGAAATACACAGGCGGCACCATCGGTAATCTGTCCGCAGTCCATTTTGCGCACTCGTCCCTCTATCACCGGATTGTACTGGTCGTTATCTGTATAACTCTCAGGCTCGAACTGCCAGTTTCGCGACTGGGCGTTGGGGTTGCGACGGCCATTATCAAAATTAATTTGCGAGATGGTTTTAAGATGGTCGCAGTCAATGCCATGACGGGCATCGTACTCATCAATAATCTGGTTAAACATGTAGGGCCAGGGGAAGTCGCAGTTGGTGGCCTCCATATTTTTCCAGGTGGCGGCACCCAGATGCTCGGCGCCGGTCTTGCCATCTACATTGCGCATATACTCCAGCCCCAACACAGAGGCCAGATTATAATGGCCGGCCTCTATATCGCGCATAGCGCTGAGTATGGCAATGGACCCAGAGGCACAGGCAGCCTCATGACGGCTGGTTGGAATGGAGGCGAGTTGCGGATAGGCCTCGGCAAAAAAACCGCCGATTAGTCCCTGACCCGTGAATAGATCACCGACAAAGTTGCCCACATGGCCCACTTCTATTTGTTCCGGACTAATACCCGTTGACACCAGTGCAGTATCCAGAGTCTCGCGAAACATATCGTAGATACTGAGCCCCTCTCGGGCCCAGTTGCGGGCAAAATCGGTCTGGGCTCCACCCAGCACATAGATTGGTGCGGCCATTACTGGGCCTCCTCTATTCGTTGGCTTACCTGGTCCTCTAGCAAAAAGCGCTGCACCTTACCCAGAGGGTTGCGGGGCAGTGCAGCAAATATTTCAAGACGCTCTGGCAGCTTGCATTTGGCTATACCCCGATCACTCAGATGCTGAACAATCTGTTCCAATGTAGGCGCCTGGGCCTCAGGAGAACTAACCACACAGGCGCAGATTTTTTCCCCGAGCCGCTCATCCTTATAGGCACAGACCGCGGCTTCCACCGAGTTGGGCAGGCCCTCAAGTAATATATCGATCTCCATGGGAGAGATTTTCATACCTCCGCGATTGATAATATCTTTGCAGCGCCCCGCAATTTGATAGAAGTTGGGCGGCTCACCGCAGAGTTCTACTAGGTCACCGGTGCGAAAAAAGCCATCATCAGTAAATACCTCTGAGTTATCAGTACCCAGATAACCATCAAATACAGTTGCGCCATCAAACAGCAGCTCTCCTACCCTGCCTGTCTCGGTAATTTCCTCGCCCGTCTCCACATCCACCACTTTGCTAAACACCATGGAATTAACCTCTGAATCCCAGCTGTCGATACCTGCGCCAACCCGGGGAAACATAGTTGCCCTCTGGGTGGCATCAGAACCATGCTGGGGGGTACAGAAAAGACTGATGCCCTCATTGGAGCCATAGAAATTAAGCACATCTTTGCCATATTTTTCGGCAAAGGTCTCAATCATCCAGGGCGCTAGGGGAGCAGAGCCAGAGCCGATCGAGCGCAGCTGAGAAAAATTAAACTGATTCCACATGGCCTCATTTTTTGCCAGCTGGTTTAGCACCGCCGGCGGGGCCACGGTGAAGGTGATTTGTTCATCCTGCAGCTGGGCTAAAAACAGCGCCGGGTCCAGAGGATGATGCAAAATAATACTGCAGCCCACCATCATAGAAGGGTAGAGAAAGGCACCCACGGAACCCATATTGACCATCGGGAAGATATTTAAAAAGCGATCCCCCAATCGATAGTCCGCAGCCTCCATACAGCAGCGGGAGGTAGCAAACCACATATTGTGGGAGCGCGGCACGCCCTTGGGTGTACCCGTGGTTCCAGAGGTCCAGCAGATAGTTAAAATATCATCCGCCCCTGTGGGATAGTGTTTTTCATGCTCCGCCAGCTGCTGCTGAACTTCTGCATAGCTACTACTATCCACAGTAATATCCTCACCAAAGATGAGAACCCCAACCGACTCTGGTAAATACTGCCGAGCACTGACCGCCAGGGGCAGGCCGTTAAACTGTTCGATGGTTAATATGGCCACTGGATTAATGGTGGCGCAAATATGCTGCAACTCATGGGCACCGTACTGCACTGCTGCCGGGGAAATAATCACACCGATTTTGCTGGCCGCTAAATAGGCCATCACCAGCTCGGCAATATTGGGCAGCTGTACCAAAATAGCATCGCCACTTTTAATCCCTGCCTTTAAAAGCTGGGAGGCAAGATTATCGCTGGCATGGTTCAGTTCGGAGAATGACAGCCGCACCGGATCGTCTCCGGTCAGTGCCTGACGGTTGGGCTGGTCAGCCACGGCCAGTAGGTCCGGGTTGCTCTGGGCATGTTGTCTCAACATACCGTGCAGGGTCAGATCGCCCCACCAGCCGCGCTCTCTATAGTCTGCAATACGCTGTACAGATGATGTAATCATAACTCAGCTCCCCTTACTTCTAAGTATTCCTGTTCCAGTTGATCGACAATACTGGCAATTGACTGCTGTTGGGTAATCCCAGCCACTGCCTGGCCTGCAGCCCAGATATCCCGCCAGCGTTTAACATCCCCGGCGGCCTCAAGAAAATTAATATCTCCCGGCGCTGGCATATTGGCTATGTCATAGCCAGCATTAACCAGACTGTCTCTCAGCCAATTGGCTTTGACCCCGGTTACCGAGTCCGAGGTAACAATATCCCCTGCTGAGGCATCCACCACCATCTGTTTATAGGCATCTGCGGCCAGACATTCATGACTGGGAATAAATCTGGTGCCCATATAGACATAGTCGGCACCAAGAATTTCCGAGGCGCGAATAGCTCGGCCATTGCCAATGGCTCCCGAGAGAATAATCTCACCGTCAAAAAACTGCCGCACTTCGTCGACAAAGGCAAAGGGTGAAAGCTGCCCGGTATGGCCACCGGCGCCGGCACAGATTAGAGCCAGACCATCAACGCCAGTATCAGCAGCGCGGCGAGCGAAATCGACCGTATTTACATCGGCGTAAATGACTCCACCATAACTATGCACCGCCTCAACAGCCTCTTTGGGGCTGCCCAGGGCAGTGATAACCAGTGGTGCCTTATATTTAATCGCCAACTCGAGATCTGCATGGCGGCGCGGGTTAGATCTGTGCATCACCAGATTAATTGCCCAGGGCGCTGCCTCGGTATTGCCTTTGAGCGCTGTGGTAATTTCAATTAGCCAGTGTTCCAGTATGTCCTCCGTGCGAGCATTGGGACTGGGAAAGGAACCAACAATACCGGCCCTGCAGCTGGCAATAACCATCTCGGGGCCAGAGAGAAGAAATAATGGCGCCTGAATCACTGGCAGGCGCAGCTTGGGTAACGGCATGGGAAAACCCGCTTTTGCAGCGTTATTATTGTTGTCGATGCTCAGATATTAGCGAGATCAGGGGCGACTGGCAACCGGATAGTTGCCCTGCAAGCCACAAATTTCATATACTTGCATAATTAGACCTATAAAAAATCAGGCGGCCCCGGGGGGATAAAACCATGAGCAACAGTGCCTTTGAAGTTACCGAAAAATGTCTTGGATCAGCGCCGCTGTTCGATAATACTCAGGACTGGATTTATGAGCTGGACAATCCCTATCTCCACGGTGCTTACGCCCCCACCACCGATGAAATTGCCGTAGATGAACTGGAGGTAATTGGCGATTTACCCGAGGATCTATTTGGCGCCTATTATCGCAATGGCCCCAACCCGGTGTTTAAACCAAAAAATCTCTATCACCCCTTTGATGGCGACGGCATGGTGCACGCGATCTATATTCGCGATGGCAAAGCCTCCTACCGCAATAGCTATATTCATACCTATGCCCTGCAGCGCGAGCTGGCCGAAAATCAGGCGGTTTGGCCTGGAGTGATGGGGCCCTTCGATTTTTCTCTGCCGGACTCGCCGATCAAAGACACAGGCAATACCGATGTGATTCTGTTTAATGGCCAACTGTTGCCCACCTGGTACAACGCCGGTGTTCCCTACAGTATGAACCCGCTAACTCTGGAAAACCGCGGGGTTTTTGACCTCGAAGGCCGTACCAGACGCAAGATGTCGGCCCATAGCCATGTGGACTGGAACACAGGCGAGCTTCTATTTATGGACTACGGGGACGAGGCGCCCTTTATGACCTATGGTGTGGCCAACCCAGATGGCACCTTGCGCCAGGAAGTTGAAATTGAGATTCCCGGCCCGCGCCTACCCCATGATCTGGGCTTTACCACCAACTACAGCATCCTCCATGATCTGCCTTTTTTCCATGATCTGGATGTGCTGCGCAATCACAATATGCGGGTACTTAAATTCCACCGCGATATTCCCGCGCGCTTTGGCGTGATTCCCCGCTATGGCCAATCCAATGAGATTCGCTGGTTTGACTGCGAGCCCTGCTTTATTTTGCATGTGTCCAACTGCTGGGAGGAAGGAGACTGGGTAGTGATGGATGGTTGCCGCTCTACCAACCCCATGCCCGATGCCTCCAACGACGAGGGCGCGCTGTCCCATATGCTGGCCTATATGCGTCTGGAGGCCAATAACTATCGCTGGCGCTTTAATCTGGTTACCGGGGAAGTCCGTGAGGGCGATATCTGCGATATGAATACCGAGTTTAATAAGGTCAACCAGATCTATCAGGGTACCAAGGGCAAATATGCCTACCATCAGCGTATTCCCCTGCTCGAAGAAGGCGGCCACACATTGCGCTTTAATGGTCTGGTCAAATATAACAATGAGACTGGCCATTACGATGAGTGGAACTACGGCAATGGTGTCTATGGTAGCGAAACACCTTTTGCACCTATCAAAGGGGCGAATCGTGAAACCGCTGAAGACCATGGTTATGTGATGTCTCTGGTCACGGATAGCAATAACTGGACCTCTGAGCTACAGATTTTTGATGCCCAGGATATCTGTCAGGGCCCCATTTGCCGTATTAAAATGCCTCAGCGTGTGCCTCTGGGTTTCCATGCCTGGTGGAGCCGCGGTGAGGATCTTTGGAAGTAAGCTACTTTGAAACCAGAGACCCATAGCTTCGGCACCAGAGCAAGCTCTATTAATAGGGCGCTGGATCAGATAGGGGATAAATGGTGCCTGCTGATTCTGCAGGAAGTCTTTTGGGGGGTTAATACCTTCGGTCAGATGCTGGCGGGCACTGGCGCCTCCAAAGGGGTTCTCAGTGATCGCCTGAATTGGCTACAGAGTATTGACTGCCTGCGCAAAGACAATTCAGCCCGCCACCCGGTCTATCATCTAACCAAAAAATCCATCGAACTCTACCAAAATGGCTTGATGGCCATAGTCTGGGAGCGCACCCACTTTAGTAGCCCGAATCTGGACAAGGTGGAGCTGGTGCATGACCACTGCGGCAAGGCCTTTTGGCCAGTGATGCAGTGTAGCCAATGCGACACTGATATTGATGCCCGGGATATTAGCTTTAAGCCAGGACCTGGCGCCGGTGTAGATCAGCGCGCCACCAAAACCAGACGCCGCTCCCCCGCGGCGACCAACAGTGCTAGCAAGACTCTCTATCACAATCTAATTAATCTGCTTGGCGATCGCTGGACAGCCAATCTGATCGCCCTGGCCTTTCATGGTTTAAAACGCTTTGATGAGTTTCATCAGGAGCTTCCGGTAGCCACCAATATTCTCGCCGACCGGCTGAAGCGACTGATCAATGAGGGGGTATTTTCCCAACAGCTTTATCAGCAAAATCCAATGCGCTATGAATATCAACTCACTGATAAAGGTCGAGATCTGTTTCCCTACTTTGTTACCCTTTTAAGCTGGGGCAATAAATACTGTGGCACTGGCGCAGGAGACCCTATGCTGTTAACCCACAGGCCCTGCGGCAGCCCACTGCAGGCCGAGGTTCGCTGTAATCAGTGTTTTGAAGTGCTTGTGGCCACCGAGGTGCATTTTCATCTCTGATGCCAGACAGTTGCCAATATCCTTATGCATGGCTTTCTGCGATAATTTATTCATTAAAAACTACAGGTAGGGGACTATAGGTGCAGGCAATTCGAGTCTGGGAAAAGGTCGATTACGATCAGTTCCACGGGGAAATTATTCCCCTAAACCAGCCTGCCCATATTAAATCTGTGGTCGGCCACTGGCCTGTCGTGGAGGCAGGTATTGAGTCTCCAGAAGCCATAGTCAGTTACCTTAAAAAATACGACAGTGAGAAAATAATTTCCGCCCTGGTTGGCGACCCCAGCATTAAGGGGCGCTTTTTCTATGAGCCAGATCTGCAGGCTATAAACTTTCAAAAAGTCCAGGTAACTCTGGGTATTGGTCTGGACCGATTGCTGACTATTCAGCACGACCCTGCTCCCCATGCTATTGCCCTACAGGCAATACCAGTGGATCTGGTGATGCCCGGCTTTGAGCAGCAAAATCAGCAGCCCCTGCTGGATAAATCTATCGGTCCCACCATGTGGCTGGGCAACCGCGCCACCGTGGCGCCCCATTATGATATCCATGATAATCTGGCCTGTGTGGTAGCTGGCCAGCGTCAATTTACCCTGTTCCCCCCAGAGCAAATCAATAATCTCTATCCCGGGCCAATGCTGATCACCCCAGGTGGAGTGCCCGTCAGCATGGTGGATATACAACAGCCAGATTTAGCCCGCTATCCCAAATATGTCGAGGCGGAAAAAACTGGCCAGCAGGCAACCCTTGAACCGGGCGATGGGATTTATATTCCCGCTCTCTGGTGGCATGGCGTTGAGTCACTGCAGGCGGTCAATGTGCTGATTAACTACTGGTGGGGGGGATTGAGCAGCACAGGGCTATCTCCCAATGACAGCCTGATGCACAGTATGATGAGCATCGCCAATCTTAGCCCGGAAAAGCGCAAAGACTGGCGGCAGTTCTTTGATTACTATGTGTTTAAAACTCAGAGTGACCCGGCGGCGGACTTGCCAGCTGATCTCAATGATTTAGCGACCAGCCTCACGCCAGAGCAGCTGGCTCAGGTGCGGCAGTTTTTGATGGGGCAGTTGAAATAGCTACATCGCCTCTGCCTGGCAGTAGTTGGAGATAAACTGCTGATGGCTGGGCAATTGATCCACAAGTCTGTCTACATTGTGTTTGATATTTTCGAGAAAACTGCGCAACTCATCGTCAGACATCATATTAACAATCGAGTGATACTGCTCGGGCATTAGCCCCTGCCCCAGCATCACCTGGGTCCAGGAGTTTTCGGCAAACACATCGCCGGCCTTCTGAAATACCTTGCCTGTCTGCTTAAACAGGTCGATGCGATGCTGCAGCGACTCCGGTATAGGCATGGTTTTACAGTGGCGCCAGAATTTGGTGTCTTCGCGCTCGGTGACATGATAGTGCAGCACAATAAAGTCGCGAACAAATAGGAATTCTTCACGCATCTGAGTATTAAATTCTTCGACATCCGGCTTGCGAATACCATCCAGAGGGAACATCTGCAGCAGGCGAATAATACCTCGCTGCACCATATGGATACTGGTAGATTCAAGTGGTTCTACAAAACCACTGGCCAGCCCCAGAGCAATACAGTTTTTATTCCAGTGCTGACGGCGCTGGCCGGTGCGGAATTTAATCACTCGCGGCTCGGTGAGTGTCTCGCCTTCAATATTGTCCAGCAATGTTTTAATCGCTTCATCATCAGACAGGTACTTGCTGCAAAATACCAGACCATTGCCCACTCTCGACTGCAGGGGGATACGCCATTGCCAACCGGCGTCGCGCGCCGTTGATTTGGTGTAGGGAATGGGGTCACTAACAGATTTTGTCTGCACTGCAACTGCGCTGTCACAGGGCAAAAAGTGTGACCAGTCATCATAGCCAGTATGCAGAGTCTTATCGATCAGCAGGCCAACAAAGCCACTGCAATCAATAAACAGATCGCCATCGACCTTTTGCCCAGAGGCCAGGGTGACATGAGTAATATCGCCAGACTGGTGATCGGTACCCACTTCAACAATTTTGCCTTCAATGCGCTTGGCACCAAATTTTTCGGCGAGCTTGCGCAAATATTTGGCGTACAGGCTGGCATCCATATGGTAGGCATAGTTCAGACCATTGCGCTGCAGTACAGCAAATTTGTTGGCCTTGGCCGCTTGCAGTTCGGCGCAGTAATCACCAAATTCGCCGCTGATACCCTGCTGTTTGCCCCTCAGCCAAAAGTGCTGGAATCCGGCGGCCCAGCAATCTTCTCCGGTAAAACCAAAGGAGTGAATATAGGACTCGCCAACATTTTTCCAGTTGGAAAACTCGATACCCAGTTTAAAGGTGCCCTGCACCTCGGCCATAAACTCCCGTTCATTAATACCCAGTAGCTGATGCAATGTGATCATGGTGGGAATGGTTGCTTCACCCACACCCACGGTGCCGATTTCATCGGACTCTACCAGCGAGATATCCAGATTTTTGCCAATCAATTTGGATACAGCAGCAGCGGCCATCCAACCGGCTGTGCCACCACCAACAATCACTACCTTTTTTACTTTCTGGGTTGCCACGATATTTACTCCAAACTTTTGCCAAAGGCTTTTTATTGCTTAAATTTATTCAGTAACATGCTGCGAATCTGTTGCGCTGAGGCCTCGTCTATGGGGTTAAGAACGCCTCGTACCTGCTCGGGAATATGCTCGAAAGCCTGATCCTGAGGGTTAAATACATAATAATCAAACAGCTGCTGCCATACTGCGCGCTGCTCCTGGGGCAAGTCTCGCAGCCCCATTATGGCATGCTGCAATACATTGAGCGGCGGCCCCATATAAGCCGGGCTGTTGCGCCACCAGTAATTGACTAGCACGTTAAAGCTCTCCAGAGCTTCGATATGGTGCCACCACATGCTTGGAATCAGTAGAGCATCACCTGGTTCCAACTCAACCACCATGGCCGACTTTAATGCGTCTCGAAACCTGGGAAAGCGATGGTAATCAGGCTCGGCAAAGTCCACCAAACTAATAGGCTGACCCGCTGGGGTAAAATCTACCGGACCCACATAGAGATTCTCCAGCTGGCCGGGGGGAAACAATGTCACCCTGCGCCGGCCTGCGCCACAGCAGGCAATATTGGTGGGAAAGTCATAATGAGCCGCAATGCGGCTGCGATTGCCCAACCAGATACTCACCACCGGCTTATGCTCACTGAGTGCTAGGTCATTATTCTTGCGAAACCCGGGCAACCAGTGATCGATATTAGTGGAACCCACATAGACCATAGGAGCCTGACTGTTATCACTGTGCTCGATCAGCTGGGCAAATACCTGGCTTAAATCTGCTTTCTGGTTTGCAAAATTAAAGCCACTGTAATCTTGGTTATAAAAGACCCGGCCCTTATTTTCGGCAGGGCTGGTAAACACTGTTAATGGCACGCCAGAATCAAATTGCGACAGGTAATCAATACTGTCCCCGGCGGATTGTTTTGCTTTCTGCACCAGGGGCCAGCTATCAACCAGCCCCCTGAGTACCAGGGGCACGGATGAGTCAAGAATCTCGGGCGCAATAGCCTCGGGCCTGCAACCCCGTCTCTCCTCTACCTGTTGGCTTATCTCTAACAAGGTTTATTGACTCTTGGGTAACAGAGCATTTTTTTTGTCGATCAATGTTCTGATTCTAGCGAAAGAGGCAATCTGCATATAAATCGCCTGTAAATAACCCTCTTTACTCAGTCGGCTAAGGGTATCGCCATCCAGGTCACGTATTTTGTCTTCATTGATGGTGTAGTAACCCAGCAGTTGATTATTGGAGCCATCATTGAGGGTGATTTCTAAAGTGAATGGTTCCAACAGATCATTGGCTAACAGCGCCTCCAGGAATACCCTGTTGTGCTCATGGCCCGCGTGAATAGTCTCCAGGCCTGCAATTGAGCCTTCCAAATAGGGTGTCTGATTGCCCTCCTCGGTGAATAGAGCCTCGCCTTTTTCGCTATTGACCCGCGGGTTGTCCATATCAATTGAAACCACCGGGTTGTCTTCGGCCTTCTCGCCATTGGGGCCGGGCTGAAAGCCGATTAAAAATGGATGACGGCGAATCATCATGGGAATATAGGTCGCGTCCCAACCCTGGTCGGTAAGAAACAGGTTTTCATTTTCCTCAAAACCAAAAATAGCTGCGGGGTAAAACTGCCCGGTTTCGCCATCCTTAACAAAGAAAATAGGGTAACAGGACTGAATATTTCTAAACTCCTGGGGGAAAGTCAGGGCGACTTTTACCTTATCGCCATAGGCCTCACCACGATCAAGAATCACCTTGGTATCCTTGTGGGCGCTCTTAGTCAGTATTACGTAGTTGCTCATGATTTCTCCAGTGGCCTATTGCCCTGCTATGGGCCTTATTAGTCATTGGGGGGCAGATTAAATTTTCTGCAGCCCATAGGTGTGTATTTTATTAATTAGTTCGCGATTGGTGGGCAGCGACGCCTGCAGCTGCTGTGTTCGTTTGGCATTTTCCTGAAACAGATTCCCGGCCCTCTGATAGGCTTGCTGCTCGGAACGCCGCTCTGTGGCGCTGCGCTGAGTCTCAAAACCCATGCCATAGAGCACATATTGGAAGCTCGCTGAGGGGAACAGCTCATCAACATGAGCGGTATCTCGATGCCAGGGGCTCTGGTGACGCCACAGTGCAACCTGCTCTGCCAGATGATCTGGAATGCTGGCCCCATCGCGATGATCCTGCCAGTACTGGTCCTCTCGCTCGCTGAGAATATAGTGGAGCTTTAAAAAGTCAATTATACGATCCCAGCGATAGAGAAACTTATCATTAAATCGCTTGGCCACTAAATCCATGGTTTCGCGGTTAGCCGGCAGCTGCTCAGCAATCATAGCGGCGGACAGCTCCACCAACACCAGAGCCGAGGCCTCTAGGGGTTCGATAAAGCCCGCGGACATGCCGATGGCTACACAGTTTTTATGCCAAAATTTTTCCCGGTGCCCAGGGTCAAACTGTATCTTGCGCACCATGGCCTGATCTGCCGCCTGCTTGCCTGCAGAGGCCTCTATATACGCCAGCAGCTCCTGCCGGGCACGCTCTTCGGTATTGTGAGCATCGGAGTAAACATGGCCTACACCTCGACGACTGGGCAGACCAATATCCCATATCCAGCCGGCGCTCTGGGCGGTAGATAGCGTAAATGACTGAATGGGATCTTCCGGGCTGGCATAGGGAACCTGTGCCGCCAGGGCTGTATTGTTAAATAGGTACTTTTGTTTACTGCACATTGGTACCTGGTAGTGCTCGCCCAAAAGCAGTGATCTAGAACCACTGCAGTCGATAAATAAGTCGCCCTCTATAACACCGGCGCTGTCAGTCACAACAGAGGCTATATCGCCATTTTGCGCCGAGTTAATGGCCTCAACATTGGCTTTGATATGGGTGACGCCCAGTTTATCTACACAGTGGGCGCGCAGTAGTTCAGCAAACTTACCTGCATCCAAATGGTAGCCATAGTTAAGTTGGAAGGCGTACTCTGGCGTAGAGATTTTTTTAGGTGCCTGATGCCCCTCTGCCAGCGCACTTTGCGGACAGACGGCATCGGCAAAATTCACCTGGTCTCTAATCAGCTGCCAGTGGGGTGCCAGATTGGTATCTGCATAGCTGTGAGGAACCGTAAAGGGATGAATATAGCTATCGGGGGAGTCCTGTTTTTCGCCGCCCAGCCAATTTGAGAATAGAGTGCCCTGCTTAAAACTCGCGCTGCATTCACGGAAAAATTTAGTTTCGGAGATTCCCATTTTTTGCAATGTACTGCGCATTGATGGCCAAGTGCCCTCACCCACGCCAATGGTGCTGATATCCGGAGACTCTACCAGTATCAGCTGAAAACCATCACTCTGTGGATTGCCATCTACAGCAGAATTGGAGCCAACACAGTGCTCTGCAGCTATAACCCCTGCAGTTAGCCAGCCAGCGCTGCCGCCGCCCACGATAACAACTCGATGTATATTTTTTGTCATTGGTATCAGCTAGTTAAATAGACGTTCTAAATGGCCACTTCGATCTAATCTGGATTGCTGTCTCTGTGTATCTGGATTTAGGCCAATTTTTTGTATCTTTCCATATTACGCAATATACGCCGTAAATAAAGAAGCCGCTTAAATAATTAAGCGGCTTCTTATCAAGTTTGCGATAAATGACTCGCAGACTTTGGCTTCAATACCAGGGTTCGTACATTTTCTAAGATTTAGAAAGTGTAGCGAACACCCAGGTTGTAGCGCGCACCAGTTTGACCTGCCTGCAGCACCTGAAGCTCTTCACGACCGTAAACTCGGAAGTCAGACTCAGTTACGTTGATGCCGTCCATGAATACCGTGAGGTTATCATTGACTTCATAGCTAGCGCTGATATCCAACTGACCGTAGGCCCGGACATTAGTAGGGTTAATTGCTGATGAACCCTGACCCTGACCAATGCCTTGCAGGAACTTGTCACGCCAGTTGTAAGCGAAACGTGCCTGGAAGCCACCCTTGTCGTAGAAACCGATCAGGTTAGCTGAATCACTCAAACCGTTAAGAACAAACTGAGTTTCCAGAGCTAGCGGATCAAAGGCAACGTCTGCATTGGCGATAGTGGCGTTGACGATAAAGCCATAGCCTGTCGCACCAAAGTTGTGCTGCCAGTTAACCTCAATACCATCGACCTTGGCGGTCTTTTCGTTGGTAGGTACGGCCACAGTAAAGGTCAGAGGATCGTTAGCAGAGGTACCGTAGTATCTGCCATCCGCATCAAAGGCAGCGCTCATAGCAGTACCAATAGCTGTGTATTGAGAACCTGCATCCAGGCCTTCGGCCGCAGCAGTTTCAGCATACAGGCCACCAGAAGCTGGATCGTTCAAACCGAACAGCGGCATTTGCTTAAAGCCGTTACCGATAAAGTTATCAACTGTCTTCTCGTAGTAACCGACAGACAGATAGTCCGCATCGCCGTAGTACCACTCAATAGACAGATCAAAGTTCTCTGCTTCGATAGGCTTCAGAGACGGGTCACCACCGCCAGCGCGAGCATCGCGGAACTTAAAGGTCTCGCCATCAACGGTCACGCCGCCCTTAATGTCTTCGTAGCTTGGGCGAGTAACAGTTTTGCTTACAGATGCACGCAAAACCAGGTCTTCTCTAAGGTCGATATTGATATCCAGATTGGGCAGCATCAGATCATAGGTGCCTTCATAGTTATCAAAGGCAACATCGGAACCCTGTACCAGATAGAATTCGTTACCGCCTTCCCAGTAAACATCGTCATAGGTAGGTGCTCGAGCCGCAGAAGTAACATCTGTGCTCTCATAGCGCATACCTGCACGCAGGCTAACTGGCATGCTGTTGAACTCAGTTTCGTGGTTGATCTGTACATAGACAGCAGAAGTCTCTTCTGTGGTGCGCTTATCAACGTCCCAATCAGTAGAGGCGCAGTATGCAGTGCCACAGTCACCTACTGTCTGAGTAGCTGGCAGCGGAAGTGCTTCAGCCAACTCAACAAGCTGCTCAAGGGTAGTCACAAAGTGCTCAGTCTGACGACGTGAGTCACTGCCCCCGGAAACCTGATCGAATGAGTTAGCCATTGAAGATCTGACCAGAATATCGCTGATGTAGCCTGGATCGGAAATACCACCCCAGGTACCACGCTCAACCGCCTTACTAGTAGTGCGGTTGCTTACTTCTGTCAGCTCAATACCGAAGTCAATAGTGGTTGCATCATCAGCAACATACTGACCCGTCAAGCGTGACTGCTCGACATCCATATTAGACAAACCATTGCTGAACACACTACCAGTGATAATCATGTCGTCTTTGTAAAGAGGACGGGCCGCACCATCTGCGCCTGAGTTCAAGCCCAGCTGCATAACGGGAAGATCGTTATCAAAGTAAGTAGTTGTCTGAACACGGTTAAAGCTCGCCATGGTAACCAGAGAGCTGGTACCAAACGGGGTATTCGCGCCCACTTTGGAACCTGAATCATGGTAGTCAAAAGCCAGGCTCAGATCATCAGAGACCTGCCATGCCAAGTTAAGACCAAAGGAATCATTTTCAGTTTTTGAGCCATCGTGGCCAATACCCATAGCGAAATCACTGTTGGGGCTAGCTTCGCTATACATCAGAGGAGAGGCAATCAGACCGTCGTCCCAGGTAGAAGACTGAGTATTGTTTCCCAGGTTATACCAGGCTGAAAGATCGCTATAGGTATGATCCAGATCCAGCTCTGAATAGGTGTAGTCAACTGTAGCTGTAATTGCATCAGAGGGAGCCCACTGCAGAGTCAACTGTCCGTTAACACGCTCTGACTCATATTCGCTGAGTCTGTATGCGTTGCTCTGAGGAATAGACATATTGCCAGCGGCATCGGTAGGACGATTCACCTGATCATCATTGAATGGCACTGACGTCCAACCACCGTCCGTATCACCGGCAGTTGTATGCCAGCCACCAATGCTTCCCACATTAACCGCATTGTTACGACGCTGCGATGATGCGCTGATAGCGATACCCACAGTGTCATCGGCAAAAGTATTAGAGTACAGACCTGAGAACTCAGGCGTAACATCATCGCCAGT
>DDCQ01000029.1:3803-6115 GCA_002334915.1 Porticoccaceae bacterium UBA2002 | reverse complement strand
TGTGCGTAGGCATCTGGCGGCCGTTTAGAGTAACCAGGTTGTACTCAGGACCAAAACCACGAACGGTTACCTGGCTACCTTCACCGCGCTGACGGCTAATAGATACACCGGTAACACGCTGCAGAGATTCTGCAAGGTTAGTATCTGGAAACTTACCCATGTCCTCGGCAGATATAGCATCTGCAACACCAGCTGAGTCACGTTTAATGTCCATAGCGCGCTTCAAACTAGCGCGGATACCGCCTTCAACAATAACCTCTTCAATCTGTGCTCCGTCTTGAGCAAATGCAGGTATGGCAGCGCCGACTAAAGCCAGAGCCACACTGCTAGAAAGAATTTTCTTTTTAAATAACATGTTGCTAAACCCCCAAGGTAAAAAAATAGTAAAACTACGGACCTATCCTTGTATATATTATTGAGATAGATATCCAAGCGTATAAGTTACAACGTCATGATCGTGAAATACACAGCATTTGAGACCAAATACATAAATATGCGATAACAGGGGCATAGGACAAGACTAAAGTTCACATTTGCGTCAAATTGACCATTTTATGCGGTGTTGAGGATGCCCAGCTGTGAGTTTAAGGGTAGAATTTTTAACTCGTAATTAAGCTGAACAGATAGACCAGCGCAGACACAACCCACAGCAAATTTAGAGCCTAATCTATGACCCTAGCCATTAAACCATCAAATCCTATTAAAGCTATTGTTGGCATAGGCTTTAGCCTGCTGGCAAGCTCTACATTTGCCGATATACAGAGCCCTGTAGTCTGGGCGGTTAATCTGGGTGGCGAAGCCTACAGGGCAGATAATACGCTGCAATATCAGGCGGATAACTGCAGTGAACAGGTTAGTTGCAGTAGCGTACCCGCCGTGGAGGGCACCCAGGTTCAGCCTTTATATAAAAGCTATCGCACGGGAAACCTGCTGTTCTCCCACCCGCTAAATAATGGTGTGTATGACCTAACCCTGCATTTTATGGAGCCAGAGGACCTTGCTGTAGGTGAGCGTCTGTTTGATGTGCTGGCACAGGGTAATGTGGTTATTGATAAGTTAGATGTGCGCGGCTCTCGCGACGGTCGTATGCGCTCTGCCCTCTCGCGCACCATACCCAATATCCAGGTCACTGAAGGGCGCTTTGATATTAGCTTAAAAGGCCTGAAGGGGCTGCCGGTTATCAGTGGCTTTGAAGTGCGTCAGCGCCAGCCGACAGAGCATTCCGCCTGGACATTATTCTGGTCTGACGAGTTTAACGAGGATGGCCCGGTCAATGCCGATCACTGGAATATTGAGACCTGGCCAGCGCGCAAGGTCAACAATGAGGATCAGACCTATACCACCAGAGCCAAAAATCTGCGCATAGAAGATGGACTGCTGGTTATCGAGGCCCATAAAGAAGACTATGCCGGCGCCAAGTACAGTTCCGCACGCATTAACAGCGCAGGCAAAATGGATATTCTCTACGGCAAAATTGAAGTGCGCGCCAGACTGCCCAAGGGTCAGGGTACCTGGCCCGCTATCTGGATGATGCCCACAGACCCCTTTCGCTACGCGACCAAATGTGGCCCTAGCAAAGTTGACTGGCAGGGCAATGGCGCCTGCGATGCCTGGCCAAATTCCGGGGAGATCGACATTATGGAACATGTGGGTTACGACCCCAATATTGTCCATGGCACCGTACACACCAAAGACTATGTCTGGGTCCACTGGAGTCAGCGCAAAGGCAGTATTAAGCTGGATGAGGTGCATAAAAACTTTTATCGCTACGGCCTGGAATGGACACCGGACAGCCTCACCACCACGGTCAATGATATTCCCTACTTTACCTACTACCGGGATTCTGGCGGCTGGGCATCATGGCCCTTTGACCACCCATTTCACGTGATTCTCAATCTGGCTATTGGTGGTGACTGGGGCCGTGCTGGCGGCCCTATCGATGACAGCGCATTTCCGCTGAGATTGGAAATTGACTATGTCAAAGCTTACCGGGCAACAGCAGTACCCCAGTAATTGTAGCCGGCAAACTTTGGTGTGCTGGGCAGATACATTTGCTCCATAGTTTTAATCTTAAAACCGGCATCCTCAATCAAGCTGGGAATATCACGATTAAGATGGCAACCACCAGCAATTTTGCCCCAGATCGGGTCAATGCGATTTTGCCATTTCAATACTCCCACATCCGGAGCCACACCGTGCTCACAGAAGATCATCTTGCCGCCAGGCTTTAATACTCGCAGCATCTCTTTATTGGCGGCAGCCACTTCGGGAATAGTGCACATGGTAAAGGTGACCAATACAGTATCCACATG
>DDCQ01000029.1:0-3690 GCA_002334915.1 Porticoccaceae bacterium UBA2002 | reverse complement strand
CCACAGGCGCAGTTTAAAAAATGCGGCAGAATATGCTTATCGTAAAATCCCATCAGACAGTCCCCAATTTTTATTCTAGTTGAGGTCTGTAGCATAGCCTTTAAGGATAGCCAGAGGAACAATTTCCAACGCTTTGCTATTAGTGCGCTTTAGATGCACCCGGGGAGCACAGCCAGACTCATAAGCCTCTAACCAGCGAGAGGCGCACAGACACCAGGACTGACCCTCGACCAGACCCGGAAAATCAAACTCGGGTCGCGGTGTGGACAAATCATTGCCGCGAAATTTAGAGAACTCTAGAAATTTTTCCGTTATCAGAGCGCAGACTGTATGAGATCCGCGATCAAATTTATCGGTGCGGCAAAACCCATCACGAAAATAACCGGTCACAGGATTGCTGCAGCACTCCTCTATGGTCTCACCAAAGACATTAGTCTGTTTCATGCAAACCTCTTGAAACGGGTCCAGAAAAGGAAATTGGCTATGGATTCCATCAACAAAAACCACCGCCGATAGATTTATTGCTTGTCTAAAATCGTTTCCATCTCATCCATAATGCTATTCATACGACTGATCAGAGCCCTATAGGGCTCTGGTGTCGCCATATCGATGCCGGCATTTTTCATTAGCTGGTAGGGGTAATCAGAGCCCCCTGCCTTGAGCAAATTGATAAAATCCTGCTGTGCCTGCTGGTCATTGCTGCTAATTTTTTCTGCCAATCCGGCGGCTGCAGTAATGGAGGTCGCATACTGAAAAACATAAAAGTCGCGATAAAAGTGAGGGATATAGGCCCATTCTAAACCGTATAGATCATCAATGGTAACCACGCCCTGATCATGGCCATGGTAGCGCTTTAACAATTCCAGATAGATGCTGGTTAACTTGGCACCGGTCAGCACATTACCCGCTTCCACTTCCTCGTTCATTTTTAATTCGAACTCGGCAAACATGGTTTGACGGAAGAATGTACCGCGCAGGGCCTCGAGACCACTACCCAGGTAAAACAGCTTTTCTTTATCAGTTTGAGCCTCGCTCACTACCATATCCTGCAGCAGCATCTCATTCATAATTGACGCGGTCTCAGCGATAAAGGTGGAATAGCCGGCATTTTCCCAAGTCTGGGCTTTGTTGGCTAATACCGAATGCACCGCATGGCCATACTCATGGGCAAAGGTAGAGGCACTGTCGAAGTCGTCATTGTGATTAAGCAATACGTAGGGGTGCACGTCGTAGGCACTGCCAGACATATAGGCGCCAGAGCGCTTGCCTTTTGAGGGATAGACATGCATCCAGCGCTCAGAGACACCCAGATCATAGGCAGCCATAAACTCCTCACCCAGAGGCTCAAGAGCGCGCCTTGTCAGTGCAATAGAATCTTCAATGCTAAAGGTTTTGTCCAGATCTACCAGCGGCGGGTAGATATCGTAGTAACGCATATCGTCATCAATATTGAGCATACGTTTGCGCAGCTTAAAGTAACGATGCAACGTCGGCAGTGCCGCATTGACCTCTGCTACCAGTGTTCGGTACACCGCCTCTGGCATATTATCGTCAAATAGCGCGCGGCCCAGAGAGCTTTCATAGTCACGGACCTGGGTGCGGAAAACCAAACCCTGAATATGGCTATCCATCAGAGTACCCAACGTAGCCTCAAAGTCTTTCCAGACTCCCCAGAAAGTATCAAATACCATCTTGCGGTCTTCCCGCACCACTGCCTGACGACCCACTGAGTAGCCAGACTGGCTCAGGCGCAATACCTCCCCGTCAGACAGGGTGACTTCTGGCCAGGGTAAGTTAGCATTGGCCAGAACCCCGTAAACAGTGCCTGAAGTGCCGAGGAATTTGCCTGTCTTGGCCAACACAGCTTCAACATCTTCGCCAAGGGTATGGGGTGCCTGGCGCAAGGAATTTTCTATGCCAAAGGCATGCTTTGCCAGACCGGGTTCAGCGGCAATAAATTGACTGATCCTCTGCTCACCGAGGCTGAGTAATTCAGGGTTGTACCAGCTAACAGAGGCGCCGATGTCCGTGTAGAGATTGAGAGCTAATTGACGGCGCTCAGCGTTTTCTGCATTGCCTGTATCCTCATCTGCCATCAGGCTGGCGTAGATATAGATACGCACCACATCTTTGTAGACAGCTGAAATGCTATCAACGGCATAGAGAAATGACTTGACGCTATTGCCCAATGTGCCTTTTAAGGCGGCCAGCACCTCAACTTGTTTTGCAGCTTCCAGACGAGCACTGTTCCAGGCCTCATTGTCTGGATACAGGTCGGTCAAATCCCAGATATATTTTTCATCCACTGCCTGCTGTACGACATCGACAGCCTGAACTTCAGGCTGGGCCGAGCTCTTGGGCTCCGAGCAGGAAATCAGAAATCCGCAAACAAAAACACTGGCGAATAGCTTGGTGTGCTGCAGCAACTTGGACATAGGTTTAACCCCTGAGATTTTAATAGGTAATAAATAAAGTGATAGATTGTACAACTAGCCACAGAGAAGGAAAATCCTCTCTGTGGCTAATTTTACTAATGTGACCGGGCTTTTATGCGCCCAGAAATTGCTCTGCTTTCAGGTCGTAGCAGGTGCTGTCTAATTCAGATACCAGTGCAAGGCCCGCTGAGGCTTTTGGTAACTCGTAGCGGAAGAAGAATTTGGTTGCTGCCAGCTTGCCCTGATAAAAATCTGTATCTACCGAATTGCCATTAGCCAGACCATTGGCGGCAGCAACTGCCTGCTTAAGCCACATCCAGGCAATAACAATATGGCCCGCTGCATCGAGAAAAATAGTTGCATTGGCCAGAGCCAGTGATCTATCACTACAGGTGGCAACAGTCTGTACTGTCGCTTCCATCTGGGTGAGCGCAGCCTCTAGTGCAACACAGTGCTCTTTTAATGACGGATGACCGGCTGCTGAATCTATGCTGCCCTGAATTTCCTCACGCAAAATGGCCACTGCAGCACCATTGTGCATCTGCACCTTGCGACCCAGAATATCCAGACCCTGAATACCCCAGGTGCCCTCATGAATATGGTTAAGGCGGTTATCCCGGTACAGCCGCTCTACGGGGTACTCACGAGTATAGCCATAGCCACCCAACACCTGTATCGCCAGCTTGTTGGCTTCGAGACAGTACTCAGAAGGCCATGATTTACAGATAGGCGTCAGTAAATCCAGTAACAATCCCATGCGTTGGTTTTGCTCAGCATCATCTGACAGTTTTTGCTGATCAATAATCTGTGCGCTGTAGTACATCAGCATCTGTGCGCCTTCAACAAAGGCTTTTTGGGTCATCAGCATGCGCTTTATATCTGCATGCTCACTGATCATGACTTGCGGTAACTGGGGATCTTTATTCCCCAGGTCACGACCCTGGGGACGGTTGCGCGCATAGTCCAGGCTGTATAGATAGCCACCCAGTGCAGTCATCACCGCCGACATTCCCACTGATATGCGAGCTTCGTTCATCATATGGAACATATTGGCCAGGCCATCATTTTCATTGCCTACCAGATAACCAATACAGTCACCGCCCTCACCAAAGTTGAGTAGGGTGTTAGTGGCGCCGCGACAACCCATCTTGTGGTTGAGGCCGGCCAGAGCCACATTGTTGCGTTCACCGAGACTACCGTCATCATTGACTCTGACCTTGGGCACCAGAAACAGAGAAATACCTCTGACACCTGC
>DDCQ01000108.1:16165-24864 GCA_002334915.1 Porticoccaceae bacterium UBA2002 | reverse complement strand
AATTTTGCAGTGGCTGTGCTCCATGGTCACCCCACCTTAATCTCTGTATTACTGGCCGCCTTTATTGTGGGTGTGGCCTTAGGTGCGCTGCTGTGCCATCGGTTCTCCCGAGGCAATGTGGAGCCCGGGTTGGTGCCTCTGGGCGGGCTGGGTCTGAGTGTTTTTGCGATTGATCTGTTTTTTACATCCATGAGCTATCAGGCTGGGAATCCTGTGGGTGAAACCATTATGCCCCTGCAGTTTCTGACCATGGGAACCGGTATGCATATTATGCTGGATCTGATGTTTATTGGTATGTTTGGTGGATTCTTGATTGTGCCACTGTACTCTATGATTCAGGAGCGTACCTCAGGTGATAAACGCGCCCGGGTAATCTCCATCAACAATATCTTCAATGCGCTGTATATGGTGTTTGGGGCTCTGCTGGGCATTGTCTTTCTGAGTATACTGGGTTGGACTATTCCCCAGTTCTTTCTCGCTATAGCTGTGCTCAATATGCTGATGCTGGGAGCTATTTTCTACTCTGCACCAGAGTTTATTAAGCGCTTTAAAATTTGGATAGCCAGTTTGCTGTCTGGTTCTTAGCCCTGCAAAACAGGTACATCTATTCAGTTTTAGCTCTCGTATAATGTCAACCCAATCGAGGCTAGTCCGTTGTAGGCCTGGCGGTCTCGACACTAAAATAATAAAGGTTTGAAAATACATGCCTCTGGTAAGCCAAAAAGGGAAAGTTACTCTGATACTGTTAATTATTGGTGTTTCTTTGATCGCTGCCCTTGCGCTATTAAAACCCAAAGCCGAGCGAGCGCCACTCAAACCTCGGCCGCCACTGCCCGTGGATGTGCTTGTGGTGAACCCCTCTGCTATAAAAATGACTGTCAACAGTCAGGGTACAGTGGCTCCAAAACGAGAGATTGATCTGGTGTCACAGGTGTCTGGCCGGGTCGTTTCTGTGGCTGATAACTACGCCAATGGTGGGTTTTTCCAAACTGATGAACTGCTGGTACAGATTGAACCTGCAGACTATGAATTTGCTGTGACTCGCGCCAAAGCTCAGGAGGCGCGGGCCGAGGAGCAAGTTGCTCTGGAGCAGGGTCGCTCCAGACAGGCCAAACGCGAGTGGCGTGACCTTGGCGACAAGACTGCCAATAAATTATTTTTGCGTCAGCCCCAACTCAATGCTGCCATAGCCACGCTGGCATCTGCCCGCGCTGATGTGGAAAAATCGAAACTGGATCTGGCTCGCACTGATATCAGTGCGCCATTTCAGGGTAGGGTTCGCCAGACCTTTGTCAATATAGGCCAGTATGTAACGCCCGGGACCAGAATCGCCAAGGTCTATGGTACAGATGTGGTAGAGGTTCGACTGCCCCTGGCTGACCGCCAGGCGGTGCTGGTAGATTTGCCAGTCAATTTTGAGGATAGCCAGGCGCAGACTTACCCCCAGGTTACGCTGCGCAGTCTTGTGGCCGGCGTAAGCCATGAGTGGCAGGGTCAAGTTGTGCGCACTGATGCCTCTATCGATGTGCAGAGCCGTATGACCTATGCGGTTGCTGAAGTTAAAAATCCCTTTAAGTCCTCAGCGAATGATTCGCGCCCACCCCTGAGTATTGGCCTGTTTGTGGAAGGCCAAATCGATGGCAAAACCGTCGAAGACGCATTTAATTTACCCAGACAGGCTGTCTATAAAGGTGATCAGATTTTAGTTTTGAACGATAAAAATGAGATTGGCTTTCAAACCATCTCGGTGCTTCGCTCCAACCCAAACAATGTTGTAGCGGTTGGAATAGAGGCTGGTACAAGAGTGGTGACCACCCGTATCGCTCTGGCTATCGCAGGTATGAAGGTTAATCCCTCTGATACGGGCAAGCCGGTTGTCAGCACTTTAGGGTCAGAGCCGGAGGCCGCTGCGGGGGACGAGTCATGAAGAGCCTGATCACCTGGTTTGTGCGCAATCCGGTTGCCTCTAATCTGCTGATGGTTCTGATTTTGGTGGGCGGGCTGTTCGGCGCTCAGGATATGGGCAAGGAAGTTTTCCCCGCTATTCCAGTCAATTTTATCAGTATTAATATGCCCTATCCGGGCGCTGGGCCCAAAGAGGTTGAGGAGCAGATTGTTATCCGTATCGAGGAGGCGATCTACAATCTCGATGGTATAAAACATATTACCTCTCAGGCTCGTCAGGGTCGCGGCTCGGTCACCGTCGAAGTTGATACTGCCTATGATATGAACAAGATGCTCAACGATATCAAAAGCCGCGTTGACTCTATTACCAGCTTTCCAGTGGATGCCGAACGGCCCATAGTAATGGAAGATATTTTCCGCGAAGAGGTGATTCGCATTGCTCTCTATGGCGATGCCAATGAAGCAGTACTCAAGGAGTACGGTGAACGTATACGAGATGATCTCTCTACCCTGCCAGGCGTCGACTATGTTGAACTCTGGGGTGTTCGTGAATCGCAGATTGCCATCGAGCTATCTGAGGCAGATATGCGTCGCTATGGTATTTCATTTGATAACGTGGTCAATGCCATTCGCCGCACCTCTATCAATCTGCCCGCTGGTGTCATTCGCGCGGATACCGGTGATATCCAGATCCAGACTCGCGGGCAGGCCTATTTTGAAGACGACTTTAAAAATATTGCCGTGACCAGTCGCGCCGATGGCACGGAAATCAGAATCAGTGATATTGCCAAGGTGATGGATACCTTTGAAGAGCGTAATTCTGTTACCCGTTTTAATAGTCATCCTGCCGTCTTTTTAGGTGTCAGTGTGGGCGCCTCTAAACCAGATGTAGTGGCCACTACCTCGGCGGTCAAAAACTATATTGAGAATCAAACTGATTACCTGCCCAGCAAACTGCAAACCAGAACCTGGGCCGATTTTTCTGTTATGTTCTCTGGCCGTCTAGAGCTGCTGTCAAATAATGCTCTGGGCGGCCTGATACTGGTGTTTGTGGTACTTATGCTGTTTCTGCGTCCGCAGCTGGCGTTCTGGGTAGCTCTGGGCATTGCCATTGCCTATATGGGGGCGCTGTGGATTCTGCCCAGTCTGGGTTTAACCCTTAATATGATGTCTATGTTTTCGTTTCTGCTGATTCTGGGCATTATTGTCGACGATGCCATTGTGGTGGGCGAGAGTATCTACCGTCATCAGCAGGAGGGCTACGACCGCCTGGCTGCTGCTCAGCTCGGTGCTCAGGCGATTTCCAAGCCGGTAATTTTGGCGGTGGCAAGTACCATGATTGTGTTCTTACCTATGCTTTTTCTGCCGGGCATATGGCCAAAAATGCTGTGGGGTATTCCCGCGGTGACTCTGGTATCCCTGAGTTTTTCGCTGATTGAGTCGCTATTTATTCTGCCCTCCCATCTGGCTCAAATGAAACCCGAGAAAGAGCCCCAATCCCAATTAGGGCTCAGGTTCTACCATCTGCGGCAGTGGTTTGCAGGCGGCATGATGAGTTTCGCCAAAAACAGCTATCAGCCCTTGCTGGCAAAAGCTCTGGACTGGCGCTACGTAACCCTTTTGGGCTTTGTGCTGGCCTTTGCTCTATCCATTACTCTGGTGGGTTCTGGTTATATTAAACAGCGCTTTATGCCCACTGTGTCGTCAGATATTATGCAGTTGACAATCAAGATGCCAGACGGTTTTTCTAAAGAGCGCAAACTGGAGATTATTAAACGGGCAGAGCGCGCCGTCGACATGCTGGCAACTGATCCTCCGATCGCCGAGCAAATCACTACCGACAAGCTGACCAACAATCAGTTGTCATTTATGTGGGGCGATACTATCCGCTTGATATTGGAGCTAAATCCTGAGCATAGCGGCAAGGTTGATCCTGCGCTAATTACCAGACGCTGGCAGCATTATGTTGGCAAGATACCTGAAGCCAAGAGCTTTGAGGCGCAGTCCTCTCTTTCAAGAACCACCTCGGGTCGCGTCTCTGTTGCGCTGACATCGTCCAATCTGGTGCAGCTTCAGAACGCCACCGACTATTTAAGGTTACAGCTTGGGCAGCTACCAGGCATCCGAAATATTCGCGACGATATTCACTCAGGTCGCTCTGATATTGATATTCGGCTGCGAGATGGGGCCGATAATTTAGGTATAGGATTAGCTGACGTAGCCCAGCAGGTACGGCAGGGATTTTATGGCGCAGAGGCCCAGCGAATTCCTCGCGGCCGCGACGATGTGCGTGTGATGGTGCGCTATCCTAAAGAGGATCGCGCCCAGGTTGATACTTTGGAAAATGTCCGTATCCGCACGGCCAATGGCGCGGAGATTCCTTTTTACTCGGTGGCAGAGGCTAGCTATGTGCCTGGCTACAGCAGAATCAACCGTCGCGATCGTGAGCGCAGTGTGCGCATCACTGCTGTGCCCGACGAAAACAAGATGTCTGCCACCGAGGTCGCCGAGCTGGTCTACTCTGATATAGCTGCAGAGATGCAGATGCTTTTTCCTGAGGTCAAACTTAACAAGGATGCCGAGCTGGTGGAACAGGAGGAGTTTTATGCCTCGTCCAGCAAGCTATTTGGCCTGGCTCTGGCAGTTATCTATATCTTGATGGCGGTTGAATTTAAATCCTATCTGAAACCCCTGGGCGTTCTGTCCGCAGTACCATTTGGGATTATGGGCGCCATCTTTGGTCATCTGTTAATGGGACTGGACTTCAGCATACTGTCGCTGCTGGGGGTGCTGGCTGTCTCCGGGGTGGTGGTGAATGATAATCTGGTGCTGATTGATCGCATTACCCAATTGCGGGAGACGGGTTTAAGCGTTAAAGAGGCTTTGATTCAGGGGGGTTACGAGCGTTTTAGGCCCATTATTCTGACCTCTATTACCACCTTTGTAGGCCTGATTCCCATACTGCTGGAAACTAGTATGCAAGCGCGATTCCTGATCCCTATGGTCGCCTCTCTGGCCTTCGGTGTGCTGTTTGCCACTGGTGTGACTCTGGTGTTTGTGCCCTGCCTGTATCTGGCCGGTGCTAATTTCAAAGCCCGGCTTATCAAGCCCGAGCCCGAGCCTATGATAGGCGCTAATACAGAGGGCCCTGGCCAGGGCTATTAATAATAAGCGGTCGCCGATGTGGTCAGCACCATTGGCGAGCCCACCTCTTCGCGCTTAACCACTCCGCAGAGTTGCTCTACCAGCTCCAAAGCAAAATCCAGCGCCGTGCCCGGGCCCTGGCTGGTAATGCAGTTGCCATCAACCACCACCCGAGATTCACTGTTGAGCTCTTTGGCATTGAGGTTTTGCTGAAACATTGGATGTCCAGTGGCAGTCTTGCCCTCAAGCAGACCCTTGGCACCCAGCACCAGCGCAGGAGCAGCGCAGATAGCAGCATATAGCTTGCCATCCTGCACCTGAGCGCACAGCAATATTTCCAGAGCCTGGCTGTTAGCCAGATGTTCGGCACCGGGAATGCCACCGGGCACGGCAATCAGGTCCCAGGCAGCATTGGCACAGCTATCAATACTGCAATCGGCGGTGATTTGAATACTGTGAGCACCAGTAATACTCAGGCTTTTATCCTGGGTAACCGCAGCGACACTGACTTCAACACCAGCTCTGCGCAGCACATCAATAACGGTGATGGCTTCGATTTCTTCGCACCCGTCGGCTATGGGTATTAGGGCTGTTTTTGGCATGTGATTTCCCTTTTTATCAATCCTAGGTATAGGTTACACTGTGCCGCAAACCAATGGATCTGTCACGGGATTGGAATGAAAATTTATATTTTACAAACGCAGGATCAGCGCACTCTAAACAAGGATTTGGAATGGAGTTCAGAGGCTGACCGCAACATTGTTTTTTGCACTCCCTTTCGAGATATTGCCCTGAACCAACTGATTGAACTCAATGCCAAAGATATTGATCTGCGCGCCTCAATTGTTGAATGTGACACAGACGCAAAAGGTGGCCCGGTGCTGACGGCTGACCTGCAAGCGAGCAACCAGTCCGCCGCCAATTCTGCTCAGTCAGACGCTGCCTGAGAACCCTGAGTTGTCTCTTAAGAGTAAACTGTCCCTTCTGTCAGGGCCTGACAAATCGGCTCTGCTTACCGGTATTGTCAGGGGCATTGAAAAAGAGAGCCTGCGGGTAGATCCCACTGGGCGTCTAGCCATGACAGCCCACCCCAGCGCTCTGGGATCAACCCTGACCCACCCCTCAATAACCACGGACTATTCTGAGGCCCTGCTGGAATTTATTACCGCACCCTCCGATTCTATCGATCAGGTTTTAGACGAGTTAGACGAGATTCATCGCTACACTTACCAGCATATTGGGGACGAGCTGCTGTGGGTCAGTAGCATGCCCTGTCAGCTGGGCGATGATAGCAGTATTCCTGTGGGTAAATACGGCAGCTCCAATGTCGGTAAAATGAAGCAGATCTACCGCGTGGGGCTGGGCAATCGCTATGGCCGTCTGATGCAGACCATTGCTGGCATTCATTATAATTTTTCCGTGCCCGACGAACTCTGGCAAGAGTTGCAGGCAGCCAGTGGCGATAAACAGTCGCTTCAAGACTTTAAGACCCAGGGTTATTTTGCCACCATTCGCAATTTCCGCCGCTACTCCTGGCTGTTGCTCTATCTGTTGGGTGCGGCACCAGCTGTATGTAAAAGCTTTGTTCGCGGCCGTGAGCATCAGTTGCAGCCGGTGGGCGACGACAGCCACAGTCTCTATACACCCTATGCCACCTCTCTGCGTATGGGTGATCTCGGATATCAGAGCCAGGCCCAGAGTTCACTGGTGGTCTGCTATAACGATCTGGACCAGTATGTACGCACATTGCGATCCGCGCTGGAACAGCCCTATCCCGCCTATGATGAAATTGGCCTAAAGGATCAACAGGGCAACTACAAACAGCTAAATACTGCGCTATTGCAGATCGAGAACGAATTCTACAGCTCGATTCGACCCAAGCGCACCACCGCAATGGGTGAAACCCCCATCCATGCTCTGCAGGATCGGGGCGTTGAATATATCGAGGTGCGCTGTATTGATCTCAATCCTCTAGTTCCCAACGGTATAGACGCGGAGACCATTCGCTTTCTGGATACCTTTTTACTGTTCTGCCTGTTGCAGGATAGCCCTGAAACCAATAATCAGGAATATGCTCGTATACCAGAGAATAACCTGCGCACCGTCTACCATGGCCGCGATCCCAACCTAATGTTGTTGCAGGCCGACGGGGAGCGATCGCTGCGCGACTGGGGTGGAGAACTGCTTGAAGCTATGGCACCGGTGGCCAAGCAGCTGGATACAGCTCACCAGAGCAATGATTACAGCGCCGTTCTCAGCACCATGCAGATGCGTCTTAGCGATGCCTCCTCTACCCCTGCAGCAACCATGCTGCGCGAGATGGACGAAAATGGCGAAACCTACTATGGCATGGCCATGCGCAAGGCCTGCGAGCAGCGTGAATACTTCTGTGCGCGCCCACCAAGTCCTGAAACCCTAGCCAAATATGCTCTTCTGGCAGAGAAGTCTATTGAGCGTCAGGCCGAGATTGAAGCCAGTGATACTCTGCCCTTTGATGAATTTCTGGCTAACTATTAGCCCCGCCCAAACATGAACTATCTAGCTCATATCGCACTTGCCGGGGACAACCCGCAGCATCAGGTAGGTGGACTACTGGGAGACTTTGTGCGCGGGCCACTGGGACGGGGTCAGTTTCCAGCTGCGATCGAAGCCGGTATTCAGGCCCATCGCAATCTCGATCACTATGTTGACCAGCAGCCAGAGCTGAAGCTTTTTTTGCAGCGCTTTGAAAGCCCTATGCGCCGCTATGCAGGCATAGTAGCAGATGTTTTTTATGATCATCTGTTGGCCCGTGACTGGCACAGATATTATCAGCAGTCCCTGGGGGATTTTTGTCAGGGCTTTTATCGGCAGCTGGGACTCTATAACAGTGGCCTGCCGCCGAGAGCCCAGTTTTTTCTGGAGAGGGCGCCGTCGATTGGCTGGCTCGAAAGCTATGCCGAGGCCGAGCACCTACCAATAATTTTACAGCGTATCGGCGAGCGCCTGCGCCGTCCGGTAGCACTGCAGGCGGCGCTACCCATTATTGAGGCTCACAGAGAGGCTATAGATGATGAATTTCATCAGCTGTATCCCAGATTACAGGCTTTTGTCAGCACCACTTTGCAGGAAATTGAATTACACTAGGGCCCTGAATTAAACGCCCAGCATCAGGAGTATTTTGTGGTTTTGCCCAGTTACCGACTTATTAATCTTGCCCAGGCCGTCGCCGGTGCAGCTCTGATTGTTATCGCCATAGTCTATTTTCAGAACTATCTGGGACTGGAGCCCTGCTATCTGTGCATTACCCAGCGGGTATTTGTGATTGCAGTGGCGGTGATCTGTGCAATTGCAGCGCTTCATAATCCGGGGCAAAAAGGTCAGCGAACCTATGCAGGTCTGAGCATTGGCACCGCGGCTCTGGGAGGCTATTTTTCTGGCAAACAGCTGTGGCTGCAAAGTCTGCCTGAAGACCAGGTGCCTGCCTGCGGTATTCCCGTCGACTATCTGTTCGATAGCTTCTCAGCCTCAGAAGCCATCTCCATGCTGTTGCGCGGCGATGGTAACTGCGCGGAAGTGCAGTGGCAGTTATTGGGTCTGAGTATGCCCGCCTGGGTCATGCTGGCGTTTGTCGGGTTCGCCGCTGCGGGTCTAGTACAATTCTTGCGCAA
>DDCQ01000108.1:0-16144 GCA_002334915.1 Porticoccaceae bacterium UBA2002 | reverse complement strand
GTTGCCCGGGCCTCTGCTGGGTATGCTGATGCTGCTGGTGGTTCTGACTGTCTATGGGCGACCTCTGGAGTTTTTGGACCGCGCCAGCAATCTGTTAATTCAACATCTCTCACTAATGTTTATCCCCCCCTCTGTTGGCGCTTTTTTCCTTAGCCAACAGATTTATCAGCAGTTTCCCTCTCTGCTGGCCAGTATTTTACTGAGCACTGTGGCCGCTATTATTTTTATGGCGCTGTTGATTCGAGTGCTTCCGGGCTCTGCCAAGGATAGGCCTGACTAATGGCCCCGCTGAGCGCCTATTGGCAGCAAATTAGCCTTAGCTCCTGGGTCATTGGCCTGTCTATTGTTGGTTTTGTGGTCGGCAGAGCGGTTTATCAGCGCAGCGGTGGTAGTCCGTTTTTGCACCCGCTGTTGGTGGGTACCCCTTTAGTGGCTGGGATTCTGTATCTGGTTAGTATTGATTTTGATACCTATTATTTGGGCAATGGCGCTCTCAACTGGCTGCTAGGGCCAACAACTGTGGCTCTGGCCGTGCCTCTGGCCAAGCAGATGCGTCAACTGCCACCGCTGCTACTCACTGTAGCCACCACTGTGCTGATAGGCGGGTTTTTTGCCACTGGCTGCGCGCTGGCAATGGCTCTAATGTTTGATGCGGATCAACTAATTGTGCTGTCACTGGCGGCCAAATCGGTAACCACGCCTATTGCGGTGGGTATTACGGAGCAGCTGGGAGGCTTGGTAACCCTGATTATAATGGTGGTGTTACTGACCGGTATTGCAGGTATTTTGACCGCTCAAACGATTTTCAACTATACAAAAATCACTGATGAACGCTGGCAGGGCCTGATTCTGGGCATCTCTGCCCATGCTATAGGAACAGCCAGGGCCTTTGAGAAAAGCCCCCGCTGTGGCGCCTTTTCGACTCTAGGTATGGGTCTGAATGGTATCTGGACATCTATTTTTCTGCCGCCATTAATGGCATTTTTGCTGTGAATATTTCTTCTTTGAATAGTTATTATCTGATTAAAAAACAGGTAAACTNNTTACAGCAGCACTGGGGTGGGGTCAGCGAGGTAATAGATCGCTGGCTGGAAGAGCGCCGTGAATTGCTGGTCAAATATTGTGAACTCAGCGAAATAAAGAACTTTGATGGCGCCAATGATGACCATGGAAGCATGCTGCAAAATTTTTGCGAGCTAATGGTCGACTACGTGTCTGTGGGTCATTTCGAAGTGTTTGAGCAACTGGCGGCTGAAGGCAAGGCATTTAGCGACAAAGAGGGTCTCGAGCGGGGCGCCGTGCTGATGGAGAAAATTCAGCCCTCTACCGAGTTAATTCTCGACTTTAATGATAAGTATTTAGCAACTGACGATCTGGATGCTCTGACCACAGATCTGTCTGAGATAGGTGAGACTCTGGCCCAGCGCTTTGAGTCTGAGGACAAAATGATCGAGGTGCTGCATAATTCTCATGTCAGCCAGCTTTTGGAAGAGTCCTAGGATTTAAGCAATAGCCATAAAAAAAGCCCCGATGATTCGGGGCTTTTTAGCTTTAGGCTGCAGGGTTTGTATTCTAACCCTCTCCGCTCGCAACATTTGCCTGTAGCAGCTCGACTTCGAAGATCAATGTGGCATTGGGACCAATAGGGCCTGTGCCGCCGGGGCCATAGGCTAGGTCAGCCGGGATATATAGCTCCCATTTGGAGCCCTCTGGCATCAGCTGCAGAGCTTCTGTCCAACCGGCAATTACCTGAGTAACGCCAAACTGGGTTGGAACGCCACGTTTTATTGAGCTATCAAACTCGGTACCGTCTAACAGGCGGCCCGCATAATGAACCTCTACCATGCTATCAACGCTGGGCCTGTCGCCTGAACCTTCGACCAGAATCTTATACTGCAGACCTGACTCAGTGGTAACCACGCCTTCTTTGACTCCATTCTCGGCCAAAAAGGCACTGCCCTCGGCAAGATTGGCATCGCCCTGCATTTGGCTGGCCTGCTGCTCAGCCTGCTCCATCTCTTCGCGCTTGGCGGTCATAACAGTTTCAAAAGCTTGAATGGCTTCGGCAATCTGCTCTTCCGTCAGCTGGGGTTCAGCATTAGTTAAACCGTCGTTAAATCCCTGCTGGAACGCGGCATTGTCGATTTCGATGCCTATGGTTTGGATATTTTTGCCATTATCCATGCCTAATAAGTAGCTTATTTTTTGGTCTTGAGTTTGCAAATCTGCCTCCTGGGGCTGGTTATTCATTTGATCACAGCCGGCCAGAGCAAGTAGTGCTGTCAATGAGAGAAGTTTCAATCGGTTCATGGTAAATCCTGTTATCGCTATTTTAAAATTTGAGTTACTGTTCAGTAGTTTAGGTCATTTAACCTCTGGGGTTAATCAGTTTTTTGGTAGATAAGGTCCCATACGCCATGACCTAGACGCTCGCCGCGCAATTCAAACTTTGTCAGCGGCCGGTAAGCTGGGCGGGCAGAATAGTTACCCGAGCCGGCGCTGTTCACAAAACCTTCGGCCTCATCCAATGTCTCGAGCATCTGCTCGGCATAATGCTGCCAGTCTGTGGCCATATGCAATATACCGCCAGGGCGAAGCTTCTCGCGCACCAGCTGCACAAAACCGGGTTGCACTATGCGCCGTTTATTATGCTTTTTCTTATGCCAGGGGTCGGGGAAATACAGCTGCAGGCGGTCAATGCTCTCGGCGGCAATGCATTCTTCCAGCACATCATTGGCATCGGCTAGGTAGACCCGCAGATTCTCGATACCCTGCTCTCTGGCACCATTTATCAAGGTGCCAACACCCGGGGGATGCACCTCGATACCAATAAAATCAGTTTCAGGTTCTGCGGCGGCCATCTTCAACAGAGAGTCGCCCATGCCAAAACCTATCTCCAACACTTTGCTACCGCTGCGGCCAAATAATCTGTCTGTATCAATGGGCCCGTCAGCTAGTTTGAGGCCATATTGGGGCCAGCTATTTTCAAAGGCACTGCGCTGGCCGTCAGTCATTCGGCCGGCACGCACCACGTAGCTGCGAATTGATTTTTTGCGGTATTCCGGTCTGATATCCATTTATTCACTTTTTAACGGCGGTGAAAAGTAGTAGCCAACCGCTAATAAAGGCCAGACCACCCAGGGGAGTGATCATACCCAGAGCACTGATACCACTAAATACCAGACCATAGAGGGAGCCGGAAAACAGCACTATGCCCAACAGCCAGCTTTTGGCTGTCAGCGCTTGTCGGTTTGAAATAATCAATTGTTCGGGCAGACTGACCAAGCCCAGCAACGCAATGGTATGTAAAAACTGATACAGCACCGCGGTGCGGAAGGTCGCCATCATCTTTAATGACAGACTATCGGCCAAACCATGGGCGGCAAACGCACCCAGCGCGACAGAGGTGGCGCCGCTGAGAGCAATAATCTTAATCCACAGCTGTTTATTCATAGGGGGTTTGGATGCTTAATTTGGGCAATAAAAAAGCCGCACTTTTATTTATACGTTCAATTTGAAGTTTAATTTAGTGCGGCTTGGAGAGGTCTCGCGTCTGCTTAGGCTTCCATGGCGGTGCGAACTTTCTTCATGGCATTGTTCTCAAGCTGGCGAATACGCTCGGCAGACACGCCATATTCATCCGCTAGCTGGTGCAATGTGGCCTTTTTGTCGTCCAGCCACCGGCGCTGCAGAATATTCTGGCTGCGCTCGTCAAGGCTCTTAACAGCAGCGGCAAGGCGCAGATTATTGTCGCCCTCGTAATCTTCGTTTTCGACTTGCTGAGCGGGATCAGCGCCTTTATCTTCAAGAAAGTAAGCTGGCGCATAAGCCGCTTTCTCATCATCGTCTTCTGCCGGAGCATCAAATGCTGAGTCGCGAGCCGTGAGGCGCATTTCCATTTCCATCACATCTCTGACTTCTACGCCCAGATCATCGGCAACTGCTTTGGCCTCGTCAGCGGTCAACCACTGCAACTGCTTTTTGGCGCTGCGCAGGTTAAAGAACAGCTTGCGCTGGGACTTGGTGGTGGCAATTTTAACGATGCGCCAGTTGCGCAGAATAAATTCGTGAATCTCGGCCTTGATCCAGTGCACCGCGAAGGACACCACGCGCACACCTTTTTCAGGGTTAAAGCGTCGCACCGCCTTCATCAGGCCCACATTGCCCTCCTGGATAAGGTCTGCGAGAGGCAGGCCATATCCGTTGTAGGAACGTGCAATGTGAACAACAAAACGTAAATGAGACATTACCAGACGGCGAGCAGCATCTAGATCATCTTCGTAGTAAAGTGCCTCGCCCAGAGATTTTTCCTCTTCAATAGAGAGAATCGGCACCGTGGCAGTACCCTGAATGTAAGCATTCAGATTGGCGCCTGGGGTCATCCATTCCATGGTTTGAAGGGCTTTGCTCATATAACTCTCTAAAAAGGTTGTCTAAAAACAGCTGGTTTATAAGTTTAGCACTAAAAGATTAGTAGTTCCTAGCCCCTGAAGGTTCAATTAAGAGTTCAATAAATATCAGGAGTTACGTGGCTTTGTACGAGATCGCAGCCTATTTTGGCTCAATATCCCGAAGATGTTTGCTCACCGCTATCCAGGCACCGCCCAATCCGAAGAGACCGCCCAGGCCTACCAGGCCTAAAAAGCCCAGAATACCCAGCCCCTGAAGCCGATACTGGCTCTGGTACAGCTCCGCTAGGTTGGCCACTGAACTACTCATCCACAGCAGACTGGCATAGATCATAATGGCGGCGGCCAATGCGCCAAATACGCCCAGCAGCATACCAGTGTAGAGGAAGGGCCGTCGCACATAGGCATTGGTACCGCCAACCAGCTTGATAACAATTATTTCATCGCGACGACTCTGGATAGACAGGCGGATAGTATTGCCAATAACCAATAAAACCCCCAATCCAAGAGCTGCTCCCAGGGCCACAACCACTTTGTGACCCATCTCGGTGAGACTGTGCAGGCGCTGTAGCCAGGCCATATCAATCTGCACATCGTCCACCAGGGCAAAGGAATTAATTTTATTCATCAGACGTTTTATCTGGCCCATATCGATGGGCTCTGAGACCGCTGGTTGCACCAAAAACACCGCTGGCAGGGGATTTTCCTCCAGATCGCGCAGCGCCGAACCAAAACCGGACAGCGCTTTAAACTCCAACAGTGCCTGTTTGGCAGAAATATAACTCAGGCTGTCTACTCCGGACATGGCATCGAGTTCTGCCCGCAAGCTATCAATTGCCTGGGGTTTGGCGCCCTTTTTAACAAAGACGGTAATCTGCGCTGAGGATTCAAAATGACTGCCCAGCTGGTCAATGTTTTCCACCGTTAGATACAGGGCCGATGGCAGCGCCAGAGCAATGGCAATCACCGCTACAGTCATTAATGTTTGCAGTGGTTCACTCAGCAGTTTGCGCAAACTGACGCGGATGGTATCTCGATGATGTGATTTGTAGCCCTGCCAGCGATCGGCAAATCTTATTTTTTTGCCGCTGGCGCCGCGCTGAGCTCTATCACGTGTGTTTCTGTCTTTAGCGGCCATAACCGGCTCCATCGTCGGTCAGCTCACCCTCTTCGAGGTGCATAATTCTTAGCTGCATGCGATTGATCAGAGTAATGTCATGGGTGGCAATTAATACAGTCACGCCAACATTCTGGAAGCGGCGAAACAGGGCCATAATTTCACTGGATAACTCGGGATCCAGATTGCCGGTTGGCTCATCGGCCAACAGTATGCGGGGCTTGTGAACCACTGCCCGGGCAATGCCAACACGCTGTTGCTCACCGCCAGACAGGGCAATAGGCTTTTGCTGCTCTTTCTCCAATAGGCCAACGCCATCTAGCGCTGCGCGCACCCGGCGACCAATTTCGCTGCTGGGGTAGCCAGAGACCTGCAGAGGCAGAGCAACATTGTCGAACACAGTTCGATCCAGAAGTAGTTGATGATTCTGAAAAACCACTCCGACCTGTCTGCGATAGATAGGAATCTGGGAGTTTGACAGCCGATTGAGGTTTTTGCCATTGATCAGTAGATTACCCGATGTGGGTCGCTCCATAAGCATCAGCATTTTTAGCAATGTGCTCTTGCCTGCGCCGGAGTGTCCGGTCAGAAAGGCCATCTCTCCCGCGTCCATTTCAAAGCTGACATTCTTGAGCGCCTCGAAACCACCGGGGTAGCGTTTGCTGAGATTATCGAAACAAATCATATTTACTGCTCAGTTATCCCTGCACTGAGCAGGGCATCGACAAATTGACTGGCTTCAAAAGACTGCAGGTCGTCCTGGGCCTCGCCCACGCCAATATAGCGAATGGGTACTGAAAACTTATCGGCCAGGGCAAAGATAACGCCGCCTTTAGCAGTGCCATCAAGTTTGGTCAGCGCTATACCGGTGACGCCGACCACCTCATTAAATTGGGACATCTGTGCCATGGCATTTTGGCCAGTGCCTGCATCCAATACTAAGAGTACTTCCTGAGGCGCCGTATCATCAAGCTTGCCTGCCACGCGCTTTACCTTTTTTAGCTCTTCCATCAAATTGCTTTTGTTGTGCAACCTGCCCGCTGTGTCGGCAATAATCACATCTATATTTCGGGACTTGGCCGCCTGGATAGCATCGAAAATCACCGAGGCACTATCGGCCCCTGTATGCTGGGCAATCACTGGCACATTATTGCGTTCACCCCAGACCTGCAATTGCTCGACAGCCGCCGCACGGAAGGTATCGCCTGCGGCCAGCATAACTGACTTGCCCTGCTGCTGCAGTCGGTTGGCAATTTTACCTATGGTGGTGGTTTTACCCACCCCGTTGACACCCACCACCAGAATAACAAATGGCTGTTGCTGGCCGTTTAAATCCAAAGGCACGGCACAGGGCTCAAGCTTTGCCTGCAGTATTTCACTGAGTACAGTCTTCAACGCATCGCTATCTTTAAGCTCCTTGCGGTTGAGCCGCTCTGTTATCTCCGCCAGTATACTGGCTGTGGTATCCATACCCACATCTGCCATCAGCAGCAAGGTTTCCAGCTCCTCAAGCAGCTCATCATCTATAGCTTTGCCGCCCAAAAACAGACTGCCGATGCCCTCACCGGTGCGAGTCAATGCTTTACGCATGCGCTGAGCAAAGCTTAGTTTTGTGGCTGGTTTTGTGGCTGATATTGTTACAGAGGGCGCCTCATTGTGGGGAGTCTCTGTCAGTTGGGTCTCTTCTGGAGCAGTATCATAGGCCGTCGAGCTGCGTCGGAAACGGTCCAAAAATGAAGTCTTTTTGGCTTCGACAGGCTTGTTTTCAGATGAGGGAGAATCCATGGAGGTTCTTATATTACGGTTATTGAAATCTAGTGTATCCTACCATTTACCCTGGAAAAAGTGGGTAAAACTCAATGATTAGGAGCATCTAATTGCGCGGCAATAAAACTCAGGGCAAAGGGCAGCAGAAGCTGAGAATTATTGGCGGCCAGTGGCGCAGCCGTCAGCTGTCGTTTCCAGTGGCGCCCGGTTTAAGGCCCACTGGCGATCGTATTCGCGAAACCCTGTTTAACTGGCTGGCGACCGATATTCCTGGCGCGCGATGCCTTGACCTGTTCGCCGGTTCCGGAGCTCTGAGTTTTGAGGCTCTATCTCGCGACGCCGCCAGCTGCACCGCCATTGAGCGGCATCCAGATGCGGTGCAGCAACTGAGGGACAACAAGGCTCTGCTAGAGGCCGAAAATCTCAGCATTATCAGTGCAGACTGCCAACAGTATTTGCAGCAAACCAGACCAAAGGAGGGCTACCATATTGTATTTATCGACCCGCCTTTCGATAAACAGCTGCACTGTTCCATATGCGCAGCAATCAACAGCCCTGGCTGGCTGGCGCCCGGGGCGGCTATCTATGTTGAACTGCCCACAGCGGATAACAGTTTCGCGGCCCCCAGTAACTGGAAGCAGCTTCAGGAGAAAGTCGCGGGAGAGGTAAAATACTGCCTCTATTCTTACATTGAGCCCGGGGCGTAATTTGAGTAATATGCGGCCTCTCATAATCTGAACGAGACCCCGCTCATGAAGACTATTGTCTACCCTGGTACCTTTGACCCCATTACCAATGGTCATATCGATCTTGTCGAGCGCGCTGCCCGGCTGTTCGATAAAGTGGTGATCGGTATTGCCAGCAGCCAGCGCAAGAGCCCACTGTTCAGTGTTGATGAACGTATACAACTGGCCTCTGACGCGCTGGCTCATGTGCCTAATATTGAGATTCGCGGCTTCGACTATCTACTGGTGAATTTCGTTAATGATTGCGGTGCAGATGCCATTATGCGGGGTTTGAGAGCCGTCTCTGACTTTGAGTATGAATTTCAGCTGGCCAATATGAATCGCGCTCTGTCACCAGAAGTTGAAAGTATTTTTCTCACTCCTGCCGAGAGATTTTCTTATATTTCATCCTCGCTGGTGCGAGAGATATCCTCATTGGATGGCGATGTCTCTAAGTTTGTCCCAGCCAATGTGGTCGAGGCCCTGTCTAACAAGTTTAGTCAGTAAACTACCTCTGGCAGCGCGCACAGAATACCGAGCTGCGCTGCCCAAGTTTAATTTCCTTTAACAGTCCCTTGCAGGCGACACAGTGCTCGCCTCCGCGCCCATAGACCGCCAGAGTCTGTTGAAAATAGCCGGGCTCACCATTGCCATTAACGAAATCCCGCAATGTGGTGCCGCCCTGCACAATAGCCGCGGCCAACACCTCTTTGATATGGCCCGCGAGTTCAATATAGCGCTGTAATGATATATTGCCTGCGCCTCTATCCGGCCTTATACCACTGCGAAATAGAGCCTCCGAGGCATAGATATTGCCAACACCGACGACGATTTTGTTATCCATAATAAATGGTTTGACCGCCACTTTGCGCTTGCGCGATAACTGGTACAGCCTGTGGCCATTGAAGTCTTCAGACAGGGGTTCAGGCCCTAGGTGAGCCAGCTGCTGATGTGCGCCCTCAGACCAGAGCCAGCAGCCAAAGCGACGCGGGTCGTGAAATCGCACAGTGGACCCATTGCTCATCTGCATTTCTATATGATCGTGCTTGCGCAACTGGGTATTGGCCTGGACAATCCGCAGGCTGCCACTCATGCCCAGATGCACAAGCATAGAACCATGTTCAAGTTGCATCAGCAGGTACTTGGCACGTCTGGATAGATGGGTGATTGTCTGCCCCTCAACCAGCTGGGCGAGATTTGCATTAACTGGCCAGCGCAGAGAGCCCTGATGCACTTTAATGCGCCTGATAACCTGACCTGCTATGGCAGGCTCAATACCCCTGAGAGTGGTCTCGACCTCTGGCAATTCCGGCATAGGTATTCCTAAATACGACTTTTTTGCAATTATGTGTAATCAGTGCTGGCACCAAGGAGCTGCAGAGGCCAGAATAGCACAGTTGTGGTATTTCGACTGCGGGTTGAGATTACTAGCAATTTTTATAAAATTCAGTAGAATGCCCCCTCCATTGAATTATCAGTTTTAGATAGGTGCGATTTAACATGGCGCTAGGCAAAAGACGTAAAGCAGAAGACGAATCACAAATTGATATGACCCCTATGCTGGATGTGGTTTTTATCATGCTCATCTTCTTCATTGTAACCGCATCATTTGTTAACGAAGTTGGCCTTGGCGTTAACCGCCCACCAACCTCAGATCAGCCACCACCAGACTCAGAGAACACCAACATCGTGTTCAGAATCTCTGAAAGCAATGAACTCACTCTGGAAGGTCGCCGCATTGATATTCGCTCTGTGCGAGCCAATGTGGAGAGAATGCATGCAGAAAAGCCAGAGGCCAAGGTGGTCATTAGTTCTCATCCCAAGTCCAAAACTGAGCTCTTTGTGAAGATTTCTGATCAAGCCCGAGAGGCTGGTGTCTACGATATCTCGCTGTCGACCGACGAATAAGCCATTACAAAAACACCAAAGGCACTGAATTTTGTTCAGTGCCTTTTTTTGGCTAAGACAAATAGCCTTTTATCCTAGACTAGATCCTAGTATGCATCATAGCCTGTGGCTTAACCTTGCATACAGAAACCGACCCGTGGAATCATGGGTTCTGGCATCAAAGTTATCGTTGAAAGCTGTACCGAAAAATGGCGGTGGCTGATCCAGGATATTTTCCACTCCCATGGTCACCAGCGACTCCCCGGAATTAAAGTGATAACTCACCTGCATATCCTCTCGCGACCAGGCGCCTGATTCTCTAGCACGGCTCTCAGAGACAATAGTCTCCCTGAGACTCGAGATATGCAGCGAGGACAGCGCAAACTCCCAGCGACCAAACTGCCAGAATAGATTCAACCGCGACTTCCACTCGGGAATGGAGCCGCTGCCCCCGGCTGCCTTGTCCACAAAGGTGCCAGCCAGATCTGTCCCGGGGGCTCCCGGCTCTGGCGCAAAGTTGTATGAGTCAATATATGAGCCACCCATATTGACTCCAAAGGTGCCCCAGCGAGCAATAAAAACACGCCAGGAAATGTCCAGATCTGCACCCTGTATCTCTCTGGAGCTCAGATTTTGATTATTGGCGGTCACCTGCAGTAGCTCGCCGCTGTCTGACCTTGTTATCAAATCAGCAAACAGGCCATTTTGAGCATTTTGGTTGATCAAAAATTGGGCATTGGCGCCGATCACCTGATCGACCTCTATCGAAAATACATCCACCCCTAGACTAAAGTTTTCCAACCCGTTCGGCTGATACAAAAACCCCATAGACAGGTTTTGAGATTTCTCCGGCTGCAAATCCTTGTTGCCCCCGGTAACAATCGAGTACTGGGTTCTGAGGGGATCTGCAGGCCCTGAGCAACCCGGCAATTCGGCCGAATTTTCAGCAGCGCAGGGGTCATTTAAAAATGCCTGAGTACTGCTCTCGGCCCGATATAACTCAAACAGGGAGGGCGCACGAAAACCCCAGGACAGACTGGCTCGCAGCATAAGATCTTCCAGAGGCTTGTAGCGCACAGCCATTTTAGGATTGGCGCGAACACCAAAGCTATTAGAATGAGTTAGCCGAAAGGAGGCATTGGCCTCCAGGCTATGAACCCCAGGCATATTTTTGGCCAGAGGAATAAGCGACTCCAGATACATTTCGGTAATATTCTGACTGCCCTGACTATCGCCAGCAGCTCCGCCGATCAGCTGATTCTGCAGGACAATATCATCTACCACTGTACGCAGACGCTCGCGACGAAATTCCAACCCCGAGGCAAACTCAACCTCACCGGCAGGCACAATGTCTACCAGCTGGGACAGATCAAGATTAATCGACAAGAGTTCCGCTTTGCCCTGATTGAGGGCCTCAGCGGCAATATAATCCAATTGATCCCGAGGCATGGTACCGGCGGGAGAGAAAATATTAATTGCCACACAGCCCAGTATATTGCTGCAGTTCTGTTCAGAACTCAGTCCCGCGGCAAGATTTTGAAAGTTGACCAGATTGTTCCAGCGTTCTGCAGCCTCGGTTTGGCTCCAGTTCAGGCTCAGCTGCCATTCACCATCGAGCAGCGTGCCCATAACCCTGCCATGAGCACGGGTTGTCTGGGCGCGATTATGTTGCTGCCTGGGTCCCAGTCCCACCAGACTAATACGCGCATCATCTATGGCCTGGCCAAAGATGTTGTAGGTATTGTTGGGGTCAACACTGATGGGGTCAGATGCAAACGCAGTCAAAACTGGCGCTGGTGCAAGGGTTATCTGACTGCGGCTGTCCACATAGGTCAGCTCAAAAGCGGCGTCGGTGGCACCCAGAGTTTTCAATTCCCCGGCAATATGGATCGAGTTGCGTTGCGCCGGAGCCAGAGATGAGGTTATTTGCCTGAAATCAAAAAGATCATTGTCAGTTGCCTGTCGAAAATCGGTCACCTCTGTACCACTCAGATTATCCGCAGATAGCGTCAGAATATCCTCGCCGACCCTAAGTCGTGCATTTGGCGTAGCACTGGATCTAAGATCCATACCCCCCCGTGCCCGGCCATCGGCGCTGGCAGAAATCGCTCTGTCGCGACTCAATATACCCGCCTGCTGGTAATGGGAGGCAGTCATCATCAGATCAAGCTTGGACAGCGACAGGCCGCCGACAAAATCATAGCGCCTGGTTTGGTTGTCGCGCTGAGTAGCAGAGCCGTAAAAGGCGTTAATAACCGCGCCTTTAAAACGCTTCTTGAGGATAATATTAACCACCCCCGCAATGGCATCAGAGCCATAGATAGATGAGCCGCTGTCCTTGAGTATTTCAATGCGATCAACGGCCGCCAGCGGAATGCTATTTAAATCTACCGAACTGCCATCCAGAGCATTGTTAGCCATACGCTGGCCATTGACCAACACCAAAGTATTGGTCGCGGGCAGGCCTCTCAGGGTAACGCTGGCCGAGCCATTGCCGCCATTGCTCACTGCAGTGCTATCAGAATTACCCATCACCTCTGGCGTAAAGCGCATTAGCTCGGCCATGGTTTGCGCCCCCGTCAAGCGGATCTCAGTGGCAGTTAAAATTTCCACTGGGGTAAAGCCACCGGCATTTAGCTGCTTAAACCTTGAGCCGGTCACTGGTTTGCCACGAATAATAAGCTCTTCAATCATGGGGTACTGCTGGATTGAAAAGGCTAAATCGTCCTCCATGGCCTGGCAGGCTCTGGCGGCATAGCACCGGGGCAGCACCACCAGAGTCTGCGGGCCCACCACTCGATACTCCAGGTCCTGCCCCTCAATCAGTTGTTCCAATACCTGCAATACCGATAAGTCTCCAGCCACAGCCGGGCGCATTTTATCGGGCACCTGAGAAGGGAAAATAATAGAGGCCTGAGTCTGCTGGCCCAGGGCGACAAACGATTTATGCAGGCCAGCAGACGGCAGGCTAACCTGGTAAACATCTGTCACTATGGCCCGTGCGGAGCCGACAAACGACGGTATAAAGGACAGGCCATAGCAGAGACAGGCATAAAAAAGGGCAACAGAAAACTGTCGCCCTGGGGTTCTTAGATGGCGGTAAACATTCACTTGTTTAGCAGGAAGCTTCCCTGAGTCCATAGACACTCGGCTGCATGCAGCTCACAGATCTTTTAGAGGACTATTAAACCTTATGGGTTGGGCTTAGACAACAGCCAATTATTGTCCTGCCGAGACAGTTCCAGATCAAAGGCCTGGGCCACGGCCAGCAATGTAGTCTCGCGCTCGCGGGATGAAAAAACCCCGGAGATCTTGTGGGCTGACTGCACACCGTCGCCCAACACAATTTTATGCTCAAGATAGCGATTAACAAGCGTCGTGGCCTCGTCCAGACTGGCACCATCGAAAATAATCTGCCCTTCCCGCCAGGCCGTGGCCTGCTGGATATTTTGCCCAGGCAAATCGGCTATACCTCTGGTCTCGCTATACTCCAGGGCCTGATCGGCCAACAGCATCCTGGATTCTGGTGCTGACACTGACGAGCCCTCGGCTTCGGAGACTCGAACCACGCCCTCAGTCACATGCACTCTGGCCAAATCTGCTCCCTGCCGATAGATATTAAACGCCGTACCCAGAGCCTGCACATCGGCCCCGCCAACATGGACAATAAATGGTTTGTTTTTATTGGGTGCTACGGTAAAGAATGCTTCGCCTCTGACCAGCTCGATCTCCCGCAGGCTATCCGAAAGGGCCACAATCACTGAGCTATTGGTATTTAGCTCTATCAGACTGCCATCATCCAGCACAACCTGCTGATACTCACCGGTGACGGTGGAATAGACCTGCCCATTGTCCTGAAATATCAGCACAGCCAGAGTAATCGCTGCCACTGAGGCAGATACGGTTGTCAGCGACCGCCAGAAACTGGCAAAGCCTCTGCGCAGTAATCGAAATAGATTGCCCTGAACAGAGCCGGCGGTTTCAGTTTCGGCATCTGGCATCAAGTCAGGCATGTAGGACAGAAGACCGGCTGTCTCCCAGGTATCTATAGCCTGATTCCAGGCCAGCTCATGCTGCTCTGAGGCCACCAGCCAGTCGGCAAAGGCCTCAATATCTGCCTCAGCCACGCTGTCAGAACGCAACCGCACAACCCAGCCCAAAGCCTGTTCAATGGCTGGACCCCCAACAATTTTTTGCAATGAATTTTTCCCTGTATTATTCATATCTCTCCCTGCACCCACAAGCGCATGCTCCTCCTTTGGAATTTGATTGCCCCTGTTAGACGTATAAAGCGGACAAATCCCCAATTTTTATCTGTAACTATCTTGATTTTCAATGCTCCACCTCAGCCACCACATGGCGCAGTTGCTTCAACACCTCAAGAATATACTTTTCGACGCTGCTCACGGATACGCCCATCTGTTGCGCGATCTGGGTGTAAGTCCAGCCTTTGTTGCGGCTGAGTATAAAGGCCTGGCGGGCATTCTGAGGCAAACCCTGAAGCCTGGAATGAACCAGGTGGAGAGTCTCTTTAGCTTCGAGCTCTCGCTCCAGAGAAATAGTTTGCGGGGCTGAGGTTGCCATGGCACTGAGGTCTTTAGGCAATTTCGAGGTCTCTTTATCTATATAGTTCTTGTGCAGTACTTCGCGGCGTATCTGGTCGATAGACATATTGGCCGCCACCTGAAACAGGAATGCCTTGGCATTGGACAGGTGATTCAGGTCATCCAGGGTGTAGAGCTTTAGGTAGGCCGCCTGAGCTATGTCCTCCGCGTCCTCACGACTTTTCATGCGGCGTGTCAAAAACCGCACTAGCGCTGAGCTATGCTCTCTAACTAATTTATCAACAACATCTTTGTTCTTGTAATTCATAATCAATCTGACAAGATAGTTTGCTGCGTCAATAGCACCTGGGGACGCACCAACCTTAATATAGTTTTGGAATAGTCTATGGGGCCATCGAGAGCCACTTTCGATCAGTCTGCGATCACAGCGCTACGCGAAAACCTGCCGCCACTCAGTGCTGAAACAGCTTTTGTCGACCCCGCAGATACTGCCCTGAGGCAGTATCTCGACTTTTATCAGCTTCCTATTCCCCGTAGGGGCCTCAACCTCCGTACTGGCGTTATCAATCTGCAACAGACTGAACAGAAACAGGCCATAGTCAGTATGTGCTGGATGCCAGAAAACCCTGTTGGCTCAGTGATTGTGGTCCATGGCTATATGGATCATATGGGCCTGTTTAATCATTTAATTGAGCACCTGCTTGAGCACCGTCTCAATGTCATCTGTTTTGATCTTCCCGGGCATGGTCTTTCAATGGGCCAACCTGGTTTTATTTTAGACTACGCAGACTATGTGGGGGCGCTAAATGGGGTTATCACTATTAGCCAGGCAATGTTTGACCTGCCCCTGCAGGCTATAGGGCAGAGTATGGGTGGGGCCGTGCTGGTGAAACATCTGATTAATTTTAGTTCTGAGGAAAGTTATCCATTTACCAGGCTCAATTTACTGGCGCCCCTGCTAAGGCCAAGAGGCTGGGGTTTAAATCGGCTGTTATTTCGGCTGGTAAGGCTTTTTAGCAGCAGCTCCAAACGGGTCTTTAGACCTAGCTCTTTTGATGTGGCGTTTCTAGACTTTGTAAAAAACAGCGATCCATTTCAACCGCGCACAGTCCCCATGGCATGGGTGGCTGCGCTGGATAAGTGGATTAAGGAGTTTTCCCGCTTTAGGGCCGATGACCAATTTATAGATACCCAGATCAATCTGATTCAGGGCAGTGGCGATAAAACATTGGCCTGGCAAGATAATCTGACGCAGTTTAAGCATCGGCTGCCGGGGCTACAGGTGCAGATAATAGCGGAAGCCAATCATCATCTGGTCAATGAGATAGAGCCTCTGCGCAGGGAAATTTTTGCCGCTTTAAAGCTGTAACTGTTGCTCTATGGGCTGGGCACATTCCTGGTATTGCCGTTGTCGTCTATGGCGACAAACACAAATTCACCCTCGGTCACCTTGCACAGGTCATCCTTGTTGTTGTGACTGATCCAGGCTTCGATTGAAATTTTGATAGAGCTGGTACCCACCGACATGATGTTGGCATAGCAGCCCACCACTGCGCCCACAGGCACGGGATTAAGAAATGACATGCTGCTAATAGCCACAGTAGCAACTCGGCCACTGGCAATTCGGCCCGCTAATATGGCGCCGGCCAAATCCATTTGACTCAGCAACCAGCC
>DDCQ01000076.1:23625-42889 GCA_002334915.1 Porticoccaceae bacterium UBA2002 | reverse complement strand
ACCATACTGCAAACCGGCGACATTAAGCCTGAGCTTAAACAGCTGATTGCACTGGTCAGCAGCCGCGCCAGTGGCTGTAACTACTGTCAGGCCCATACCTCCCACTCGGCCCATCGCGCTGGTGCCGCCGAAGCAAAAATCGCCGCCGCCTTTGAGTTTGAATAGTCGCCCCTGTTTAGCGACAGAGAGCGCGTCGCCCTGCGCTTTGGCTGGCATGCAGCAATGCAGCCCAATGCCACAGAGCCCAGTGATTTTGCAGCGCTAAAAGAATTCTTCTCTGAGGGAGAAGTCGTAGAAATAGTGGCGGTGGTATCGCTGTTTGGCTTTTTAAATCGCTGGAACGACACCATGGCCACAGAGTTAGAAGCGCCAGCGGCAGATTTTGCCCATCAGGCGTTAGAGCAAACTGGTTGGAGTCGAGGAAAACACTGATTGCGGATTTGCTCTTCTCGGACTTCCTCTCGTTTTTTCGCCTTGCTAAGCCAGGCGAGAACCATTAGCCGCTTTCTTATCGGGCACGGCCAAAATAATACTGCCGTCATCCTGCACAAATCCGGTAACCAGGCATTCTGACATAATGGGGCCAATCTGCTTTTTCGGGAAATTGACCACTGCCGCGATCTGCTTGCCAATTAATGCCTCCGGGTCATAGTGATCGGTAATCTGGGCAGAGGACTTTTTAATGCCGATATCGGCGCCAAAATCAATACTAAGTTTAATCGCCGGCTTGATGGCCTGTTTAAAAATCTCTGCGGCGACCACTGTGCCAACCCTTAGGTCAACCCGTTCAAATTCTGCCCAGCTTAGATCGTTGATTGAATCAGTCATTTTATAAGTGCCTGTACATTTATAGAGAGTTTAAAGCCATCAATTAGTGGATGCCAAACCCCTCTTGGGCTGCTAGCATTGCTGCAGCAAGCTTACTTTAAGCCATAAACAGGTATCAATGTGAAACGACTTCTTATTGCGGGCATAGGTGCCATTGCACTTCTTCTAATAGTGGTGGTTGTGCGCACTCTGATGCACCAGCCCCCGACAGCAGTTAACACTGCTGGGGTTGAAATTGAGCTCAATGAATCTGCACTGGCAGAGCGCCTTTCTCAGTCTATTCAATTCCAGACAGTGTCTTACCAGTCGCCAGAACTAAAAGATCAGTCTCAATTCTCTGGTTTTATCGACTGGGTTCATACCAGCTATCCCAGCGTTCAGGAGAGTCTGGAGTATATCCAGCTTAACGACAGCATGCTCTACCGCTGGCCTGGTTCTGATCCCAGTCTGCAGCCTATTTTGGTGACGGGCCACTATGATGTTGTGCCGGTGATTCCGGGTTCTGAAAGCCAGTGGCAGCAGCCACCTTTCTCTGGTGCCATTGTCGATGGCACTATCTGGGGGCGCGGAGCACTGGACGATAAAAGTGGGGTACTGGGTATTCTTGAAGCCGTGACCTATCTATTGGAAGCTGGCCATCAGCCGGTGAGAACTCTGTATCTTAGTTTTGGCCATGATGAGGAAATTGGTGGTCCAGAAGGCGCCGCTGCTGTGGCTGCGTATCTTAAGGATCAGGGGGTTCAGCTGGCCTGGTCCCTGGATGAGGGTTCTTTTATATTTGATGGACTGATTGCCGGAGTCGACAGTCTGGTGGCGGCGATTAATGTTGCCGAAAAAGGCACGCTTACTCTGGATATTGTAGCTGCAGCAGAGGGCGGGCACTCGTCCATGCCACCGCAAACCAGTGCCATTACGGATCTGGCCCGAGCCATTACCCTGCTTGAAGAAAATCCGGTACCTGGCGGGCTGGAGGGTCTTGCTGCAGATATGTTTGATAAGATCAGCCGCCATATGCCCTTTGTGCCCAGAGTATTTTTTGCCAATCAATGGCTATTTGCTGGCTTAATTGACGACCAACTTAGTGCCGCGCCCAGTACCAATGCAATGCTGCGTACAACCACTGCACCTACTATGCTGTCGGGCAGCGTAAAAACCAATGTCTTGCCTATTGAAGCAGTGGCCACGGTAAACTTTAGAATTCATCCCAGAGATTCTATGGATAGCGTAGAAAACTATGTGACTGATCTGGTGGCCAGTGACAGTATTTCTGTACAGCGCCGCAGTGGTGCCAATGCCTCCTCAGTATCTGACTGGAAGGCACCGGGGTTTGCCATTATTGCCCAGAGCATGCGTGAGATACATGGAGATATTCCGGTGGCGCCCGGTTTGATGATCGCCGCTTCAGATAGCCGCCACTATGGCCAAATGGCGGACAATGCTTACAGGTTTAATCCACTTCGGTTGACACCAGAATTGCTGACCGGCTTTCATGGCACTAATGAGAAAATTTCGGTGGCTGACTATGCCCAGGGAGTGCGGGGCTATATAAGAATTATTGCCCAGGGCACAGCTAAGTAATTATTGGTTTAAAGTAACTTCGTTTTAGGGATTGGGATAATGAAGATAGCGGCGCTGATACTACTGATTATTACTCTGGGGCTGGCTCTGCCCTATACCAGTAAAACCTATGGTTTAAAGTCTATTTCCGCGGCAGACCTTCCCTCTGATGGTGCCTGGGCACCATTGACTCAGGGTAATTTGTACTACCGCTGGTATTTGCCCAGCGAGGCTAAGAGCAATGGCCAGACGCTGGTATTGGTGCATGGTTTTTCTACGCCCCATTTTGTCTGGGACGGGGTTCGGCAGTTTTTTATAGATGCGGGATATCAAATACTGGTTTACGACCATTTTGGCCGCGGCTTTTCTGAGCGACCATCCACAGACTATAACGCGCAGCTCTATGTGCAGTCTCTCAAGGAACTATTGGACCAGCAGGATCTCTCGCAGCCAGTGCATCTGGTTGGTTATTCTATGGGCGGTGCTATTTTGGGCCATTTTACCGAGGCTTATCCCCAGCGGGTTGCAACCATGTCCCTAATAGCTCCCGCCGGTTTTATGACCAAGCAACCGGCCTCCTATAGTTTGATTAATATCCCCCTAGTTGGGGAATGGCTCGGGCATATGTTTGCCGACAAAATGCTGGTCAGTGATATTACCGAAACCGAGATGGCCAAAATAGATGACCCCCTGGCTATTCCCAGAGGGGAATTTGTGCTCAAGGTGGGCAAGCAGATGCAGCACAGAGGCTTTGTGGAATCTCTGGTCTCTACACTGCGCCATTTTAATCTGTTTAATGCGTTGGGAAGTTTTAATACCCTGGGCGAGCAGGGTATTCCAACTCTGGCTATCTGGGGCACAGATGATGCCACTGTGCCTTTTATGGGCAGTGAAAATTTGCTACTGGCTATTCCCCATGCCGAGCTTATTGCGATTGAGGATGGCGGCCATAATATTACCTATATGCAACCCAGTATTGTTGGCCCTGCCATTGTCGATTTTGTGAATCAGAATATCGCTGTTAAATAACTCAATCTAAGGATAATTGGTTTGATCTGCCCGGGGCTATGTAGCACACTGATCCGGTAGTTACGGGCAAGAAAAACTCACTTTGCCTGCCTATAAAATCAATTAACCTGCAACTATAAAAAGAGAAAACTATGTTTAGTCATATTATGCTCGGTGCCAATAGCATCGAAGAGTCAAAGAAATTCTACGATGCCATTTTAGGTGAACTGGGTTACAAAGCAGGGGTTATAGACCCCAAAGGTCGATGCTTCTATTTTAACGGTGATTCTGTTCTGGGGTTAAGCGTGCCTATTGATGGTGAGCCAGCCTGTCATGGCAACGGCAGTACTATTGGCTTTAATGTGACTAGCACAGAGCAGGGTGATGCCTGGCATGCCGCTGGTGTGGCCAATGGCGGTACGACCTGTGAAGACGCTCCGGGTGTTCGCGATAGTGGTATGTATCTGGCCTATCTGCGCGATCCCGCGGGCAATAAAATCTGTGCTCTGCTGCGTATGGACTAAGCGAGGATAAAGAATCATTCAGACCGGGTAGTGCTCGGCTCTATTGCCAGGCGAGCACTACTAATAATTTCAACTAGTCTCCAGACTCTGCTGCTGGGCAATAACATTGGCCCGATAAAACTCTGGTATTGGCATTGACTGCCGGGTTTTAGGATCCACAAATACCTGAGTTAAACCGCCACTGGCTAACAGAGTGCCACTGGCATTATTGTATAATTCAAATACCGCATCGGCGCTGGAATTCCCAAGGCGCCCATAGCCCACATAGACTGCAATCTCAGAGTTTCCTGCAATCTCATTGTGATAGTCGCAGTGAATATTGACGGTAAATATAAGACTGGGTGCACTCAGTGGATCCATGATACTAAGTCCCAATTGCTCCATATAGGCGCCCAGAACCTCATCGCCGAAGATTAAATACTTGGCGAAATACAGATGCCCCTGAGCATCCAGGTCGCTGTATCTTACTTTTACAATTTCGCTAAAAGGCAGTTGGCTATTGATGTTGGCACCCAAAATAAAAACTCCTGTTATTTAATCATTGTTCACATTATGCGTGATTTTGGCGGCATTTGATCGATAAAAATTAGCTGGCCCCAGTCGCGGTATTTGGGGCATTATTAATGCTCAGCCAAGCATAATAATAAGAAGATTGCCTATGCCCAAAGCTATTCAGCCATTCTATACAGTCCATAGCCGCCTTAGCAGTTTAGTGCTGGACTGCCGTGGTACTGCGCCTGCAATTCTCTATTGGGGTGCCCGTCTGGGGGAGGGCACCAGCCCAGACATGTTAGCGCTGCTGGCAACGCAGCAGGAGGCACCTGCCTGCCCACCAGAGCAAGCGCCTATCTCCCTGTCACCGGAATTGGGTGCGGGTTTTCAGGGTAATCCCGGTATCCAGGTTCATCGCCAGGGGTTACAGTGGGCGGTGAGCGCACAGGTTGAATCTGTTATTCAAGGCCATAATAATGATCTCACCGTTGTCTCTGTCTGTGCTGGTACTCAGATCAGAATTACTCATAGTATAGGTCTGGATATTGATAGCGATATGCTGGTCGCCAGTACCGAGCTGTGTAATCTCGGCGATAGCAATCTGTGGGTAGAACAGTGCAATGCACCCAGTATTCCATTGCCCATGGACCACAACAAAATTCTGGGTTTTCAGGGTCGCTGGGCCAATGAATTTCAGCGCCATTCAGTAGACCGGTTTATGGGCAGCTATGTGCGAGAAAATCGCTCTGGGCGAACCTCCCATGATTCATTTCCCGGCGTAATTATTCATACAGAGTATTGCACCGAGAATGCTGGCCATGCCTATGGCTTGCATCTGGGTTGGAGTGGCAACCACCGTATTCGTGTTGAAGAGCAGTTTGTCGGCCTTGCCTATGCCCAGCTGGGAGAGTTGTTTTTCCCGGGCGAGCTTAGTCTTGAACCAGGTGAATCCTATCGCTCGCCGATACTCTATGGCGCCAGTACTGAAAGAGGATTATCTGCGCTCTCAGGTTGTTTCCATCGCTATATTCGCTCCCAGTTAACCGATGCCCGTATGGCTGGCAAATCCAAGTCTGTGCACTTTAATACCTGGGAGGCGATGTATTTTGATCTGTCATTACAGCGTTTACAGGCCCTGGCTGACTGTGCGGCTGAGGTGGGGACGGAACGCTTTGTACTGGATGATGGCTGGTTTAAAAACCGCAAGTCTGACCGGGCCGGGTTGGGGGACTGGTTTGTGGATCAGGATATTTTTCCTGATGGTCTGGGCCCATTAATTGATCATGTAAAGGCTAGGGGAATGGAGTTTGGGCTCTGGATCGAGCCGGAAATGGTTAACCCGGATAGCGATTTATATCGAGATCATCCGGACTGGGTGCTGAGTGCCGAGCCTGCGCCTCTTATCCTGGCAAGAAATCAGCTGGTACTGGATCTAACCAGAACTGAGGTCCAGAGCTATCTGTTTGATTGCATTGATAGGCTATTGTCCCAGTACCCAATCGGCTATTTAAAATGGGATATGAACCGGGTGATCAATCAGCCTGGCAATGCCCAGGGGAGGGCAGTGACTCATTATCAAACTCTGGCCCTCTACGATCTGTTGGCCCGCATTCGCAAAGCCCATCCTCTGGTAGAGATTGAAAGTTGCTCCTCTGGTGGTGGCCGTGCAGACTTTGGTATTCTGACTTATACCGACCGTATATGGACCTCGGATAGCAATGATGCCCTGGATCGGCTGGCCATACAAAAAGGTTTCTCGATGTTTTTCCCGGCGGAGTTAATGGGTGCCCATGTAGGCCCTAAAGATTGCCATATCACCGGACGCAGCATCAGTATGGCCACCAGAGCCGGAGTGGCAATGTTTGGTGATATGGGCATTGAAGCCAATCTGCTGGAGATGGATGCTGATGAAAAAGCCGAATTAACTGCGGCGGTGGCCCTGCATAAGCAGCATCGGCAGTTAATCCATACGGGTGATCTGGTGCGTCTTGACACACAGCAGTTTGAGAATAGTTTTGGGATAGTTGCCGCCGACAGGCAAGAGGCATTATTTTCCTACGCACTGCTGGCCAGCTCTCCTAATACCACTACCGGCCGCCTGCACTTTCGCGGGCTAGATGCAAATAGGCTGTATACAGTGAATATTATTTGGCCCCTGCAACCCAGCAGTTCATCTGCCTCTATTCTGGATATTATTAATGGCTCGGTAATCAGCGGCGATGGGCTAATAAATGCCGGGCTGCAGTTACCTATTATGCAGCCCGAAACATTATTAATTTTCCACCTCCAGCAGAGCTAGATAGCCTGTAGGCCAATAAACTCGGCTTTATTACCCAGTACAAGTCGGTTAATTGTTAGCGCCAGCCCGACACAGATAAAGAAGGTGAAGAACATCATATGGATATAGTGCAGTGGCATCCACAGCCAGATAAAGCAGGCATACATCAGCACACCAGCAATCACTGCGGCGATCGCCGCTCTGTAGTCCACATTCTTAAATAGCAGACCCACAGCAAAACAGGCCAGAATTGGCATACTAATCAGACCCCAGAGTTCTTGAAGCAGATTAATAATGCTATCGGACTGGGCATAGACAGGCACCATAGCCACGGCAATTAGTACAAAGATGCTGGTAGCTATGCCACTGAGCCGTTTTACATTGGGTTTTTCATCAATATAGCGCTCGTGCAGGTCGCACACATACATGGCCGCAGAACTGTTGACCATACTGTTAAACGAACTTAACACAGCCGCCGCAATGGCCGCAGCAAACACACCTGATAACCAGCTTGGCAGCAGATCGCCAACAATACGGCCGTAGGCCTGATCGCCAATATCACCGTAAAGTTTAAAGGCCACAATGCCAGGTATAACCACCATGGAGGGGATAAAGATCACACGAATAAAGGCAGCCGCATAGACGCCTTTTTGCGCCTCTTTTACCGTGGGCGCAGCCATAGCTCGCTGGGTAATGGTCTGGTTGGTGCTCCAGTAGAAAATTTGAATCAGGAACATACCGGTTAGTAATGTGTGCCAGGGTACTGGCGAGGCACTGTCGCCAATCAATGTTAGTCGCTCGGCGGGAATACCGCTAAAGTCAAAGTCGATAGCCATAAGGGATAGCACCACAATTAATAGCCCCATCAGCAACACCAGTACGCCACCATAGGTATCGGATACAGCTACCGCACGCAGGCCACCAAGAACGGAATAAGCCGCACCTACAAGTGCAAAAGCAATGGCAATGGTCAGTAGATCTGCATCAATGCCGGTCATGGAAATCATAAATAGCGCGCCGGTATAGATTACTGCAGGCTGGAAGACAAACAGGTTAATAAATAGAAACATGGTGGAGACCAGCGCACGCACATGTTTGCTATCGTAGCGCCGCTCCAGAAGCTCAGTGGTGGTGGTACAGTTATTGCGGTAGTACACCGGCAGAAACACCTTGGCCAATACAATCAGGCCCACAAAGCCGGCCAGCTCCCAGAGTGCCAACAGCAACATCTGATTGCCATTCATGCCTACCAGCTGGTCTGTACTCAGATTGGTCAATGTGATGGAGCCTGCGACAAAAACCCAAGTAAGGCCACCACCGGCGAGAAAGTATTCTTTATTGGAGTCGGCTGAATGTCGGTTTTCACCTGTGCATTTGATATAGGTGATCAGTGCAATAGCACCCAGTACAAAACAAAATACCGCTAGTTGAATGGCTTGCTCGCTCAAGGGAGACTCCTGTTTTTATTGTTAGTGAGTTGTAATTAGCTAGCAGAGATCCGCCAGACTGTAACACCATAGGGTTTTATTTGGCTACTTCCCAGCATCAGGCTGGGGTCGGATTCTATTGTCATTCCTGAGATTGACCTGAGTAGTTAAAGGCAAGTATCAGTCTGTCTCTAATTAAGAATACCTAGTTGCAGATATCGCTTTAGGAGCTAGCCTATTTGGTCGATCAGGCCCATAAAAGCCATTAGATGAGAAGTTTATCAGGAAAAATAGAGGATTCTTGACTTAGTCCGAACATCTGAGGTTAAAATAGGCGCTTTCTTGAGAACCTGAACATTTTGGCGCGTGGGCGGCGATCATTCAGGTTTTTGCAGTGGCCACAGCAGGTCTATTAAGCAATTCAATCAATAAACGAGTCTTATGAGTCTCAGAGAAACTAACAAGGTCAGCCGACAAAAGCGGATAGTAGCAAACGCGGCCCGATTTTTTTCGTCAATAGGCTATGACCTTACGGCAATAGAAATGGTCGCGGAGAGGTCTAACGTCTCACCCGCCACCATTTATAATAATTTTGATAATAAGATAGGGCTTCTCCTGGCAGTATTAATAGACGAAGGGGAAGGTGTTGAGCAGATTGGCGAGACGATCATTGCCCAGCGTCAAAGGAATGATGTCGACATTATTTATAAGCTAATTGAGCTGTATGTGGATCATCCAATGGAGTTTATGAATAAGTCCTGTTGGCGGCAAGCACTTGCTGCCTCAACGGCATCCTCACACAAGAAATTCTCTCAGGAATACCACAATGTTGATAGAAAATTAAAGGCGCAGCTTATTCGCGTGATGCATGCTCTTAAAGATGAGCAGGTTTTTATCACCGAATGGGACTCCCAATCACTGGGTGAAATTATTTGGAACAACGTCAATCAGATGTTTACTGATTTTATTTCTGACGAGCCGATGTCTATCCAGGAATTAAAAGACGCATTGAAAAGGCAGACCGCTTCTATCATATCATTAGGGCTGGGCGAGAATCCGCCAGCTTGCCATACTTAGTCCCCATCTGCCACATCAGGTGCAATCTGCTTTAGTCCTCGATAGACATAATGGTATATATAAAGAGCAACCGCTGCCGTCGCTGCGCACATAAGCATGACGGAGCTATAGCCAAGCTGGAAGGATAGTAGCAATCCTGCGGCTGCGGGTGCCACCGCTTGCGCCGCTCCCTGGAAGGCAGGAACCAATGCTGCATAACGACCAGAATGATCAATATTAGATAGGGTTCCCAGCTGGAAAACGTCAATAAATATCCAGAAAAAACTAAAGGAAAATATACTAAAGACAAATGTGATGGTGTCGATCCTAAGCGCGAGTGCCAGCATGGTAACAACCATGATTATTAGCGCAAAGAGTAAGGGTTTTGACTGTCCAAAACGTCTTGCAAGCCATACCGCTATAACGGCAGCAGTGAGACTGAATATTTGCGCCCAAGTTAAAGTAGTTGAGATAAATTCAGGGCTAATGTTGGCTGCGGCACCCGCGCGTTCGATAAACGCCCAGTAAGCACCGACCAACAAATAGAAGCTAAAAACAGCAGCTAAACACAGGCGAGGCAGCATCTTTGGTATCTGTGGGTGAACCTCAGAGCTATTGGCCTCAGTATTCAATGCGCCTTCATCGGTTTCTCCGATGCAATACTGAGGAAGCAGGGGCAGTACGAGTAGAATTGGAATAGCTTGGAGCAAGTAAAAACCAAACAGCCCAATGACGCCCCATTTGGCATCAATAATCGGAAAGATGTAAAAAATAAAGGCATTCATTACCACTAGTATAAAAAGAAGAATACTGAATGTGCGTGCCGAGTTATGACTTCCTGCAAGGCTGGCGGTGCATGTTGCATAACAGAGTCCTGCACCTATTCCCGCACAAAAACGACACAGCATCAAGGGGGCAACATCTGGACTTTGAATAGATAAATAGTTGCCCAGTATGACCAAAAATAGACCAGCCGCTGCGAGTAGACGGCGATTTATTTTAGCCACTACCAATGAGGCAGAGACTGAGCCGACAAACAGCCCCGTCATATCAGATGACGCCAGATACCCCAGTTGTTGATCGTTAAAGCCCAGAGAACTTGCCATTGAGCCGACCAGCAGTGGCATACCCATTGCAACCCCAGTTCCAGCGAACCCAAGAACAATGGCTGCAAAGATCGCTGTGGAACTGTCAAAAATATTACTGTTATTGGGTGATGTTTTCTGATTCTCACGCTCTGATTTAGAAAGGCTTGGCAAAGTTTACTCCCTAGCTTTTATGCTTATTATTATAAGTTGATCGACGGATATTCTGGCTTCAGGGAGGGCACTCCGAGAATACTGTCAGCAATTTTTTCGGCAATCATTATTGTGATCGCATTTAGATTACCTGCTGGAATGGAAGGGATTATTGATGCATCCACAATGCGTAAGTTGTTAAATCCATGGGCCCGACCTTCACCATCTGTAACAGCCTTGTCATCAACTCCCATACTACAGGTACCGCAGGGGTGATAATTCGACTCTACATTAGCAAAGGCCCATTTTATAATATCACTGTCAGACTTAAGATTATCAACACCGGATAATTCTGAGGTGAGGCGGCCCCGCCATGCAGATTGCTGAAATATTTGTTGGGTTGCTTTAATGGCCGCTATCGCTAGCTTCTTGTCATGGTCAGTGGTCAAATAATTAAATTGAAATTTAGGGTCTATAGCAGGGTCGGCACTGGTTATACAGAGCTTTCCGCGACTGGTAGGGCGCTGCAGGCTGGTAAAGCACTGGTAACCGGGTTCAATTTTTATTCCTTCAGGCGCAAAATCACCTCTCATGGCGATACATTCCATCTGTGCATCGGCGCCCGTTCCCGTGCCAAGTAGCGACAAAAAAGCACCTACCTCAAAGTGATTGGAGATACCTAGTCCCTGTTTTCTGAACAGCCATTCAGCACCGATTTTAAGGCGTCCCAAATAACCCAGTTTAGAGGCTAAGGAATCGCGAGGGTCTGTGGCACCGTACTCGAAACACCATGCGGGGTGATCCTGTAGGTTGCTACCAACCCCCGGCATATGTTGCTTTACATTAATGTCGCAGGCCTTAAGTGAATCGCCATCACCGATACCGGATAGCATTAACAGTTGCGGAGTCTGGATGGCACCTGCAGACAGGATCAGTTCTGACCCCACCTCAACAGTAAATACTTTGCCCCTGCGACTTAAATGTACCCCAACAGCATCCTGTCCTGAAAACTCAATCGACGTGCAGCTTGTCTCCAACAAGATATCTAGCTGCGCCTTAGCTGGCTGGTCATATAAATAAGCTTGCGATGCGCTATGTCTTTTGCCGTTAGCAACATTCCTTTGGGTTGCATGGGCCCCGATTTGCGTTTCACCATTGTGGTCAGGGTTTAGTGTTAAGCCATATTCATTGGCAGCATCAAGAAACAGCTTGAAAAGGGGGTTGGTCGCCTCGCCCTTAACAATATTAGTCGGCCCACCGATTCCCCGGTAAGCGGGATCACCCTGTGCATAGTTTTCACTGCGCTTAAAATAGGGCAGGCAATGGGCGTAAGACCAATTAGTAAGGCCTGATTGGGCCCAATCGTCATAGTCAACTGAATTGCCGCGTACCCAATTCATGCCGTTAATCGATGAGGAGCCCCCAAGAACCTTACCGCGGGGGGTATATATCTCTTTTTCAGAGCCGGACGCTTCTTCAGAGAAGAATTTCCAGTTATAGCGATCCTTCATCAGTGGAATACCCAGGCCAGCGGGCATTTGAATAAATGTATTTCTGTCGCTAGGCCCAGCTTCAACTAAAAGCACGCTTTTAGAACTGTCCTCTGACAGACGAGCGGCAAGCACACTGCCTGCGGAGCCTGATCCTATAATTATGTAGTCATAGGTTCGCTGTGACGGGCGCTTGACGATATTGAGCATCAGGTATTTACAGTACTTCTGTGGTGCCCGTAAACCGTAAAAACTATTTTATGCATTACTCCATCCTTCAAAACTGAGTTACAAGATGAACCATCAATCCTGCTTCTGGGCCAATGTCAGCAGTGCTTCAGTCTGTCTGTTAAGTGTGTTTTTTAATGCCTCGAGGGACATCTTTTCGTCAGAAATAAAATCCGTGAACATCTGATCGACATTATTCCAAATGATTTCTCCCAGTGACTGAGGATCTACCTCTGTTCTGAAAACATCTTCATTATAGAGTTGGTGCATTAGCTCGATAAGCTGAATCTGTAGTTGCTTGTCCACATTTTGGTATTCCTGGGTGAACTTTTTATGTGAAGACGCCGATGAGGCTGCAAGTGCTTGCCGCCAGCAGGACTTGTTCATAAATTCCATTGGGTGGTCCACATAGAGTGCAATTAAGCGATAAATAACGCTCAGGTTATTTGCTGCGCGTTGATCAATAATTTTTTGGCCAATCTGCTGAACGCCTTCGCCCTCTTCTATTAAGACTGCGAGTAACAGGCCTATCTTATTTTCAAAATTGTTATAAATAGTGGCAGGTGACACATTAGACCGCGCTGCGACCAACTCTATTGTCGTAAGGTCATATCCAGTCGAAGAGAAAAGACGAGCCGCATTCGAAACGATAAGCCTTTGACGCTTGGCTTTGTTGGTTGCTCTTAAATTCATATGTCACTCAATACTACATTCCTTTTCGGCATTATAATTATAGTTGACTCTAAGTACAATTAAAAATATTATCAATTAAATTTTATTAATCCCATTAATATAGGCATTAAACAAGAATTATTTATATTTTGACTATTCTTAATATATAGCTTGCTATAAATTAAAAAGTAATTCCTTAAAGTGAGTAACATGATGATTGTGTATTTAAACGGCGAATATATGCCTGCCGAGCAAGCAACCATATCGCCATTTGATCGAGGGTTTCTCTTTGGTGATGGTATTTATGACGTGACCCCATCCTACGGCGGAAAGATGGTGGGCTTTAAACTGCATCTGGAGCGCATGGATAATGGCCTGAAAAGCATAGGTATCGAAAATCCCCTGACGACTGAGCAGTGGCACGAAATAGCTACACAGCTAAGTCAGAAAAATGGTGATCAGAATCTGGGCATCTATTTCCAGATCAGTCGCGGTAATGAGGGGCGTCGTTTTCACGGCTTCCCTAGCAATGTCAAACCCACCGTCTTTGGCATGGTAATAGAAATCGCGCCCCATCCCGCAATACCAAATCGCCACATTGAAGCTGGGTTAAAAGTGATTTCTACTGAAGATTTGCGCTGGAGCCGCTGCCATATAAAGTCGACGGCCATGCTTGGTAATGTACTACATTTTCAGCAGAGCTATTCTGTGCAGAACAACGAAACGATTATGTACAACGCCCTTGGCCAGTTAACCGAGGGTAGCTACAGTAATGTGTTTATTGTAGAGGATGGCGTTGTGGCCACCCCAATACTTGATCATCAGCTACTTCCGGGGATTTCTCGGCATATCGCCATAGAGTCAATGCGCGCTGATGGATCCATAAAGGTGGAGGAGCGAATAGTGACCATGGACGAAGTTCGCAATGCTGACGAAATATGGATCACTAACTCAAGCAAACATATAGCCCCAGTATTGGAGTTGGATGGCGAGCCTGTAGGTGATGGATTGGTGGGTGAAGTTTGGGAGCGCGCGATGACTATATATATGGCGGCCAAGTATGATTTTTAGAGGGGCCAACTAGTTATAAAAAGCGACTCGCTATATCCAGATATCTAATGAAGCGAGCTAAATCTTTATAAGTAGAGTTGACTACAAATATTTAAATCACTAATATACTAATAATGTCTAAAATTAGCTATTAATAAAGGATAGTGTGATTTTATGGATATTTTAATATGTAGTTAGCTACACATAATGGAGCGAGATTTAATACCGGGTCTCATGAAAGTATGTTTTATTGACAACACTAGGGGAATGTTATGAATTTGACCAAGAAGGCTAAATTAGCAGCTGTTTTAGGCGGTTTGTGTGCTGGTGGCTTTGGTACGCAAGCAGTAAGTGCAGAGAGCGACGATAGAGCGGCTACTCTGTTACAAGAAATTCTCGTGACCGCTACAAAACGAGGTGATGCAAGCACTCTGGATATTCCAGCAAGTATCTCCGTCGCCGATGAAGATCTGATTAGTAAGCGTGGCATGGTTGGTATGGATGACTTTCTGAGGTCATTACCTTCTACTAATTTCTTAGATCGTGGGGCAGGTCGCAATGGCATTATTATCCGTGGGGTGACCGCATCACCACAGGATGATATCGCTGTTGGTATCTACATAGACGAAGCACCAGTAACCGGCCTCGGTAATGAGTTCGGTGGTAACCCAGATCTAAAGTATGTTGATATGCAGCGCATTGAGGTACTGCGTGGTCCACAGGGTACCCTGTATGGTGATGGATCGATTGCTGGAACAGTTCGGGTGATTCCTAATGCACCGGATTTAGGTGACTTTTCAGCTGAGATTGCTGGGTCATCTTCATCTACGGCAGATTTGGGTGGTCAGAATACCTCGATGCGAGCCGTACTTAACTTACCTGTTGTAGAGGATAAGTTCGCCATTCGCATCGTTGGCTATGACTATGATAACAGTGGTTACTATCAAAATATTGCTGGCGATAGCGAGGATAAAGCTGTTTGGGCGGACGCTTTCGGCGGCATTGTTGTCAGCGGTGATGCAGGTGATGATCAGTACACTGGGGGGCGTATAACAGCTCTGTGGCAAGTCAGTGAAGATTTTGATGTAACCCTAAGTCATATGGCTCAGGATATTGATCAATCGGGGATTCCGGAGTCTATGCTAGCACTAGGCGGTACTCGTAGGGCACCCTTCCAAAAGCAAGATGGGAGTGGTGAAGCGCTGGGTATTGATTTAGACGTAACTAATCTTAAGATGAATCTTGATATGGGCTCGTTTGCGCTTTTTTCTTCTACTTCGGTAGCAAAATCAAAGACCTTGCAGGATCGTGATCTTGGTGCTTATTTTGGTCCGATGTTGGAAGCTGATGATATGCCTATTTATCTGACCGATTCAGCAGATACTAAAAGTTTTACCCAAGAATTTCGGTTAAACACCAATCTAGATGGACCCTGGCAGTTTTTGGTGGGTGCCTTTTATCAGGATTATGAGAGAACGCGCCATCAAATTATGAAGTTTGAAGGAACTTCAGTACTAGATCCATTCGAAGGTGCACTGCTGTTCGAGAGTTTGGTTGAAGAGAACTTAAAGCAGCTCGCATTTTTTGGCGAGGCTTCATTTGATATATCTGACAAGTTAACGGCCGTTGCGGGTGTGCGGCATTATGATTATGACAAGGACTCGCCAGACGTTAATGATGGTGTTTTCAATGGTGGTAGGTCAGAATCTGCTGTAGAAAACGACGACTCGGGACAGACCTATAAACTTAGTTTGAATTACAGGGCTGACGATTCAGCGTCCTATTACGGAACGTTTTCTCAAGGGTTTCGTCTGGGCGGTCCTCACCCTCTGATCCCATCCGATATTTGTGATACTAGCGGAGTACCAGATCAGATTGATTCTGATGAACTTGACAGCTTTGAAGTTGGAGCAAAGTTTGCTTTAGCGCAAGGACGTGCAACAATAAATGTGTCTGCGTTCCAAGTTGATTGGACGGGCATTCCGGTCAAGCAGATCCTTGATTGCGGTTTTGAAACCACGGCTAATGCCGGTGAAGCGCAAAGTAAGGGTGTGGAAGTTGATGGCCAGTTATTGTTGGCTGATGCATGGCGGCTTGATTACGGCATGTCATATATCCAGGCAGAGCTGACCCAAGACAGTGCAGCATTGGGTGCGCAATCGGGCGACCGGCTTCCTGGGTCGCCTGAGTTCCAAGCGTCTCTTGGCTTGCAGGCTGACTTCAGTATGGCGGGACGTCCGATGTTTGCGCGGGCTGACATAGCGCATACTGGTGATTATTATAATAATCTGCAGCAGTCGGGTCTGGCTGCTGGAAACTTCACCACAATCAATCTATCTCTAGGTGCTGAGATTAATGACTCAGTATCGGTTGATTTCTTCGCACGCAATCTGACCAATAAAGAGGGTCTTACTTGGATTGAAACGGAGCTAGGTGACGGCCGTGCTAACTATATTCGCCCACGAACCATTGGCATTGAATTGCGCACGCGGTTCGGCCAATAAGCAAGCAAAGTTAGTCGAAAGATATCCCCCTCTTGCAAGGTCATGGACGACCCTTGCCTAGGGTGATATCTTTTTTTCTATCTGGTGATTAGTTTTATATCACTCGTTATGTGCGCCACTAATTTTTGTAAGTACCTGCGAGGCATAAATGTACTCTCCACAAATCTTGAAAACCACAATAGTGCAAATCCTCCTGGCGGGACTCTGCGTTTTATTGTTGAGTGCCGCAGCACTGGCTAAAGAGCCAATATCGGCAATGGATGTATTTAAGATTGCTTATGCATCGAATCCGGTTATGTCACCAGACGGAAAGACCATCGCGTTTCATCGCTACTCTATGGATGTTATGACTGATCAGCGCAAAAATAATCTGTGGGTAATCGATGCTGATGGTAAAAATATGCGTCAGATATCCAAGGGTTTTGATGCTGTTGGCGCGGCGGCATTTACCCAGTCTGGAGACGCCATCGCCTTTGTCGCCTATAAGGGCGATAAATCCCATATCTACGTCCAGCAGTTGAACTCATCTAAGAGATCAGAGTTAGGTCAGGGCCTCTCAGGTCCGGCCAATCTGGCTTTTTCACCGGACGGTAAATGGTTGGCATTTACCATGCCAGTGAGCTTTGAACCAGACACCATGGGCACAATACCTTCTCCACCTGAGGGTGCTGAGTGGGCGGAGCCTATCGTGGTTGAAACGCGCACCCAGTTCAGAGTGGACGGCGCTGGCTACTTGCCCTTTAGTCGTCATCAGGTGTTTTTAATGCCGACACAAGGTGGTGCCGCTCAACAGTTGACGCAGGGGCAGCAAGACCATAATAGCGCTATCGAATGGCTGCCTGATTCTTCGGCTCTACTGCTAAGTATTAACTTTAAAAATAACGTCAATAAGCCCTGGGACACAGATATTGTTAGGCTGGATTTACAAACACGCCAGCTCACTGCGTTCACTACCCAGTCGGGCCCAGATTCGGCACCGAGGATATCCCCCGATGGTGAGCGTATAGCTTGGGTTGGTCATCAAGATAAGCCCAGCGTTTACCATGAATATCAGCTTTATACAGCCAAATTGGACGGATCAGATGTGCGCCAATTAACGTCGGGTAACGACTTCAGTGTTATCGATTTCGCCTGGCATCCAGATAATCAGCGGTATTACGTCCAGTATGAATATCGAGGGAAAAGTGTATTGGCGCTGCTTTCCGCGGATGGCTCTGTTTCAGTATTGACCGATAAGCTTTCTGGATGGGAGCTGGATCAACCCTATGTCCAGGGTCAGTTTTCGGCTAGTGCTGGCGTTGCTGCAATCACAGTGGGTGATACAACAAAGCCCAGCGAATTAGGTGTTGTTGATCGCCAGGGGCGCGTGCAGACGATCACCGATTTCAATCGTCCTCTGCATGATTCTGTTCAGCTAGCCACCGTTGAAGAACATATTGTTAAGTCGAGCGTTGATCAGCGCGAGATACAGTATTGGATAATGCGTCCGCCAAATTTTGATGCCAATAAATCTTACCCGATGATGCTGCAAATACACGGAGGTCCTTGGGCGTCCTATGGGCCGCAATTTGCGGCGAATAATCAGCTGTATGCGGCGGCAGGCTATGTTGTGGTTTACGGAAATCCTCGTGGGTCTACTGGTTATGGTACAGACTTTGCCCATACCATTGATTTTAATTTTCCAAGTCGCGATTACGACGATCTTATGGATATGGTTGATGACTCAGTTGCCATGGGGTTTGTCGATAAAGAACAACTTTATGTTTTTGGTGGTAGCGGTGGAGGGACTCTCACTGCTTGGATCGTGGGTAAGACAGATCGTTTTCGTGCAGCGGTAGCGGTAAATCCGGTCATCAATTGGACTGGTTTAGCTTTAACATCCGATCTCGATAAACTCATAACCAATTACTGGTTTACTGATCTGCCCTGGGAGAACCCAACGGATTATTGGTCTCACTCACCACTGTCTCTAGTCGGCAATGTGACCACGCCAACCATGCTAATTACCGGCGAGGAGGACTGGCGTACACCGATTTGGGAGGCCGAACAGTACTTCAATGCCCTACAGATTGAAGGGGTAGATACGGTGTTAGTGAGAGTACCCGGCGCTAGTCATCAAATTGAACATCGCCCCAGCCAATTACTTGCGAAGGTCAATGCCATTTTGGCTTGGTTTGAACGGTATTCGAAACCTATCAAGTCGTCGAAAGGGCAGTAGCATTTGATACCACATTTCACCGGTTAAAAAATTTTAGCTTAGGTCTAGTAGGCAGATATTGCGCAGTACGCTGAGCATAATTTTCAGAGAGACGGAACATGGCAGTAACGACGGATAAATATAACTTGGACTCCTTTTATATCAATGCAAAGTGGCAACAAGCTGAAAGTACTAGAAGTACACTCGATCTGATTAACCCAGCTAACGCTGATATTATTGGTCGCTTGGCGCTTGGTAATGCCGAGGACGTTGATAATGCGGTAGTGGCAGCAAAATCAGCATTTAGAACGTTTCAGGCAACCTCGAAAGCGCAACGTCTAGACTATCTTGAAAAAATTCTTGCCGTTTATAGATCGCGTTACGACGACTTTGTCGAAGCGATTTGCCTTGAAATGGGCGCCCCTATTACGCTGTCTCGTGAGGTGCAGGCCTATACCGGAATTGAGCATCTCGAGTCGACCATTGCCGCCCTTAAAGCGTTTGATCTGACGCAAACAAAGCCTGGTTACAGCCTTCACCATGAACCTGTTGGCGTCTGTGGGCTTATCACCCCATGGAATTGGCCAATCAGCCAGTTGGTGGCTAAGGTGGCACCGGCTATTGCTGCGGGATGCACCATGGTGGTTAAACCCTCAGAGTTTTCACCTTTGTCAGCGCAGTTATTTGCCGACGTTATCGATCAGGCGGCATTACC
>DDCQ01000076.1:13738-23596 GCA_002334915.1 Porticoccaceae bacterium UBA2002 | reverse complement strand
ATTGATATGGTGTCATTTACCGGCTCGACCCGTGCGGGTATTGCCGTTGCTCAGGCGGCAGCAACTAATGTCAAACGTGTTTGTCAGGAACTGGGTGGAAAATCACCGATGATTCTGACCGAAGGTATTGATCTCGAAACTGTCGTGCCTGAATGCGTATGGCTATGTATGGAAAATACAGGTCAATCCTGTAATGCCGGTACCCGTCTTCTCGTGCCTGAAAGTCTGCATGATGAAGTAGTTGAGATAGCCAAGAAGGCAGCTGAGTCTTACGTGGTCGGTGACCCCGCCAATGAGGCGACACAGCTTGGCCCACTGGCTAATCGAGGGCAATTTGAAAAAGTAACGTCTATTTTGCAAGAGGCTGAAACTGCAGGGCTTCAGCCTATAACAGGTGGCTCGGGGCCGGTGGCAGGTTGTAGTGAGGGTTATTTTATTAAGCCTACTATTTTTGCCAACCTGAAGAGGGACCAATTTATTGCAAAAGAGGAAGTCTTCGGCCCAGTGCTAGCGATAATGCCATACAAAACACCAGAAGAGGCGATCGAAATAGCCAACGCAACCCAATATGGGCTCTCCGCCTATATCTACGCAAAAGACAACGCCACTGCTGAACTCATAGCTCAGCAAATGAGATGTGGAATGGTGCATATTAATGGTGCACCACTGGTGGCTGAAGCCCCCTTTGGCGGCTATAAACAGTCAGGCAATGGTCGCGAGTGGGGCCCGCTTGGCTTAAATGAGTTTCTTGAAGTTAAAGCAATAATGAAGGTCTCCTAATGCAAACTATTATAAAAAATACAGACAAATGACTGCGCTGCGAGAAAAATTTAGTAGTCGTCTCGGTTTTGTTTTAGCTACCGCCGGATCCGCTGTTGGTATTGGTAACCTAGTCGGTTTCCCAGTGAATGCCGCCAAGAATGGTGGTGGCGCCTTTTTGCTGATTTATCTTGTTTTTGTTTTTTTTATCTGCCTACCTGTATTGATGGCCGAGCTGGCTATGGGGCGACATACCAGAAGTAATCCGGTAGGTGCCTATAGCCAGATTTCACAACATCAGCAATTTTGGCGTCTAACCGGAATGCTGAAGATTATTACCCCCTTTATGATTGCCGTGTTTTATATGGTCATCACTGTTTGGCTTTTCGGTTATCTGGTTATGTCTGCTTCGGGGCAGCTCGATTATCTCGCCAAGCCGGATAGTTTTAATAATACTATCAATAGTCTGCATATATTTTTTGCAATGTTGCTGGTAGGCGCAATGGTATTTTTTATTTTGCGTTCGGGGGTTCAACGAGGTATTGAACGCGCAGCCAAAGTATTAATGCCGTCGCTGTTTATTATGTTGTTGGTTTTAGTTGTCTTCGTGTTGAGCCTTGATAACGCATTGGCCGGGGCCCGATTTTTTATAGTGCCTGATATCACCAAGTTAAATGCTGGCGTTATTAACAATGCTCTGTCTCAGGCGTTTTTCTCTTTATCATTGGGTATGGGTATTCTTATTACTTATGGATCTTACCTCGATAAAAAGGACAATATCATCAAAGCAGGTTCCATGGTTGCCGTGGCAGATACCTCGGTAGCTTTTATCGCCGGTTTATTAATACTGCCAGCGATCTTCTCCTTTAATCCTCAGATCAATACTGCTGAGCTAAGTGATTCATCTGTCAGCTTGATCTTTGTCCTACTGCCTAATATCTTTTTAACCCTCCAAGATACCATTGGTTTTTTTGGCGCTCATACTATTGCGACGGTTTTCTTTTTATTGGTTTTTTTCGCCGCTATTACTTCCCTGGTGTCCATTATAGAGGTGCCGGTAGCCTATCTTATCGACGAAAAAAATATTACTCGTCGGCGCGCATTAATGCTGTTAGCTGTGATTGGTGGGGCACTTGTGATTATGTCGGCGCTGTCTTTTGGGGCGTTAACAGTATTCACTGAATTTACAACTTATGCCGGTCAGAGTAAGTCGGTTTTTGATGTCATTATTGATATTTTTTACGACACTATTTTGCCGTTAAATGGCCTGATGGTGTGTTTATTTGCTAGCTTCCGATGGAGGCACCATCAACTTACTCATGAGCTAGCCTTGGGCAATAACACTTACGCTGGATCTTGGTTAGACAAATATATACGTTTTTCATTAAGCAGTTTTATTCCCGCTATTTTATTGCTTATTTTTTGCAACACAGTAGCGCAAAAATTCTTTGCGTACAGTTTATTGGGCTTCTAACCTATTGCGGGTATTGGGCTAATGGTGTGTTGCTTTACTATAACAGACAGTTCGGCCTCCACTCGGGTCACAGCAAAATTTTAAAGCCTTGTTTAGAGGGGAAAGCAATGAAATATCTTATCTATGTTTTGCCATTTTTGCTTCTTAATATGCAACCTGTTTTTGCTGATCAGCAAACGGTTTTGAAATGTGGAAAGCTAATTGATGTAGAGGCTCGAAAGGTGCTATCGGGACAGCTGATAACCGTTGACCATCAGCGCATCAGTGCTATTCGTTCAGGCGGCCATTATAAGGGCGATGCCCAGGTTGTCGATTTATCCGAATACACCTGTTTGCCGGGACTGATAGATATGCATGTCCACCTAATGATCGCTTTATCGGCTGCCTATGAATTAGAAAAAGTAACGCTTGGAGCCCCTGACTTAGCCTACTTAGCCGCCCGACATGCGGAGCTTACGCTAATGGCAGGTTTTACCACTGTGCGTGATCTTGGCGATCGGTTCGGGGTTGCAGTCGCCTTACGCAAAGCGATTAATAAAGGCTTAGTGATTGGGCCACGGGTATTTGCTTCAGGAAGGCCCTTATCAAGTACCGGCGGGCACGACGATCCTACTAATGGTTGGCGGGCAGATCTGCGGGGTGACCCTGGTCCTGTCGAGGGTATTGTTAACAGTGTAGCGGATGCCCGCAAGGCTGTTCGCCAACGTTATAAAAATGGCGTGGATCTAATTAAAATTATGGTCACGGGCGGAGTACTAGATCTGTCTAAACATTCGCACAGTCCACAGTTATTCGATGATGAAATCGAGGCTATTGTCACCACTGCGGACTCTTATGGATTCAAAGTTGCTGCTCATGCCCATGGTGTTGAGGGTATGCAGCGAGCGATTCGTGCTGGCGTCTCTAGTATAGAACATGGAACATTGATGGATGCCGATACTATGGTGCTGATGAAAAAGCATGACACCTATTTGGTGGCAACCATACTTGCGGGTGATTTTGTAGCGCAAAAAGCTAAGATTGATGGCTATTTTCCACAAATAGTCAGACCCAAAGCCGCACGGATTGGACCGCAGATACAGGATACATTTGGCCGCGCCTACAAGGCGGGAGTGAAGATCGCTTTTGGCACAGACACTGGCGTATCAGCCCATGGTGATAATGCTCAAGAGTTTGCGTTGATGGTAGAAGCAGGAATGCCACCCATGGAGGCGATTCTTGCAGCGACAAAAAGCGCCGCCGACCTACTGGGCGAAAGTGATCAACTGGGATCGATTAGCGTTGGTAAATATGCCGATGTGGTCGCGGTTAAGGGCGATCCGATTGAGGATATTACGCTATTAGAAAATATTAATTTCGTGATGAAAAATGGCACGATATATAAAGCAGAATAGTTTTCTTTGTCTATGCTAAAGCCTACCGGTAAGCATATAACGATAATTAATCATACGAGTAGCTTTAGAGAAACTGCAGATAGTAGAAGAAAAGTACATAGCCACTAATCAATGAACAGAGAAGCACAAGAATGCAATTGGCCTTAACAGAAGAGCAATACCTAATTCAAGATTTGGCGCGAAAGTTTGCAGTCGCTGAGCTCGAGCCGATTGCCGCACAGCTTGATCGAGATGAGGACCCCCCTATCAACCGAGAGTTATTTTTAGCCAACCTTAAAATGCTCGCTGAGCTCGGTTTTATGGGTCTAAATGTGAGTGCAGACTATGGAGGAAGTGATGCCGGTGTGGTGTCCTTTAGTGTGGCGATTACAGAAATAGCCAAAGCCTGCGCGGCAACTGCCGTTACTATGTCGGTGACCAATATGGTCGGTGAAGTGATTCAAGCCGTGGCTAATGAAGAGCAAAAGCAACAGTATTTACCTAAGCTCTCATCCGGTGACTATGCGGCAGGGAGTTTTTGTTTATCTGAACAAGGCGCTGGCTCTGATCCTGCAGCAATGAAAACAAAGGCAGTAAAAGACGGTGATCACTGGGTTATCAATGGCATTAAGGCATGGATAACTAGCGCAGAATATTCCGGCCTGTTTGTAGTATGGGCGGTAACGGATGCCGATGCGCCGAGCGGCAAAGGTATTTCCTGTTTCTTAGTCGAGGCCAATACACCGGGTCTAACCATAGGCAAAGCCGAACAAAAAATGGGCCAGCATGCCTCGAGCACCAATATGGTGAGTTTTGATAACTGCCGCATCCCCAGTTCAGCTTTGATGGGTGAGTTAAATGACGGTTTTCGTATTGCCGTGACTGAGTTAGCAGGGGGGCGAATTGGTATTGGCTCTTTAGCGCTGGGCATAGGTTGTGCGGCGATGGATTACGCGCGTAAATACTGCATAGAGCGAGAGCAGTTTGGGCGTAGCCTCGCTAGCTTCCAGGGTCTGCAATGGATGATATCGGATGCCTACACGCAACTCGAGGCGTCACGCTTATTAATAATGAACGCTGCTTATTTAAAGCACAGTGGCAAGCCGTTTAATAAGGCAGCAGCTATGGCCAAACTTCATGCCACAGAAACTGGCAACAAAGTCTGCTACACCGCTCAGCAATTACTCGGTGGTATGGGTTATACCCAAGACTGTCCGCTAGAGCGTTTTTCTCGCGATGTGCGAGTGACCTCTATTTACGAGGGAACCAGTGAAATTCAGAGGCTTATTATTGCTCGTGAATTACTCAGCGAAGTGTGAAATGACTGCCAATCAATTAACAGCCTGATGACCAAATGATGGCAACAGACTATATAGTCCATTAACAAGAGGGAGTAGCAATGAATCGAATATTTCAGGTCTACATCGTACCTGCCGCGGTCTTTGTCTCTGTGGTTATGGGCGGTGGTTATGGCACTGGACGCGAGGTTATTGAGTTTTTCACTCGCTATGGGCTATTGGGAGGTCTATTCGGAACCTTGGTTGCAGCCTGCGTATTTGCGCTGGTACTCGCCTGCACCTATGAATTTGCTCGTATCTTTCAGGCATATGATTACAGGACCTTTTTTAAACGGCTTATTGGTCCATTCTGGGTGTGCTTTGAAGTTCTGTACCTGTTGTTATTTTTGTTGGTTCTTGGCGTGGTAGGCTCAGCCGCGGGCAATATACTTGAGCAGGAGTTTGGCATATCCAGCTATATAGGTATGGTTGGCGTTTTAGTACTGGTGGTTGCGTTGGTGTATTTCGGGCGCGAAGCAGTGGAGAAAGTACTGACGCTATGGTCGATCGGCATGTACCTTATATTTGGCTATTATTTTATTGCGATACTCAATAACAGTGAGATTGATATCTTGCAGTCGTTAACTCACGGTGGCATTGAACCCGGTTGGCTGCAGGGGGGTATTCTCTATGCCATGTACAACTTAGCCCTTGCACCTGTATTGCTATTTTCCACTCGGGCGATCCAGACGCGGCGCGAAGCTTTGTTGGCCGGTATTATTACCGGTGTTGTGGTTATGGTACCCGCGGTGCTTTTCCATATCAGCTATGCGGCTGGCTACCCGGAGGTGTTGGAGCAACCGGTTCCGAACTACTGGATGATCTCGAAATATACAACGCCATTGTTACTGGGGATTTTCCTCGTGGCGCTGTTGGGTACTCTGGTGGAGACCGGAGCTGGATTGGTGCAGGGCATTATCGAGCGTATCGAGGCGGTGATTAGTCCAAGTGGGGATAAGACTCTGAGTCAGCGTGCCAAAGCTGCTATTGGCGTTGCGACCCTAATGCTCGGAGGACTTATCGGTTCACTGGGTATAGTGGCCTTAGTGGCTAAGGGATATTCGTCACTTTCGGTGGGTTTCGCTCTGGTTTATATTATTCCTATCTGTACTTTAGGTGTGGTCAAAGTTATCAAAGCCCGCAGTGAAGTCGCATAATGTAATTAGGTGCCAGAGGGCCGCCAGACTGTAACGCCATGGGGTTCTATATGGGCGCTTCCCAGCATTAGGCTGGTATCAGAATCTAGTGGCAGTTCCTGAGATTGATCTGAGTAGTTAAAGGCAAATATCAGATCGCCTCTCTGGCACACCCTGATATCTTCGCCAAATCTAAAGGTCTGGATATTCGCTTGCTGGCAATACTGCTGGAAAAAATCCAGCAAGAATTCGCGGTCGGTCAAGGTGCCTATATAGGTGAACCTGCCCTGAGTTACCACGGCAGGCTGGTTATCTTCATAGCGTGCCAGCACTGTTGTTTCTGCCGCATCTAATTGTTCTCGCCAGCTGCCACTCTGGTATTGCTGATTATTCCAGTTTAAATCCTCAGTACAGTCGGCGCGCAATGTCTCAACGGATAGTACCCGAATGGGAATTAGCTGCTGCAATAGTCCCGGCGGCAATGTGTCTGGGTAGCCAAACTCTGAGGTTTTGGCGCCAGCTCTGGGGCCAAAAATAAACTGCGCACTGCTGGCTTTGCATTTATCCACAAAGTCTTGATCAACGATCGGTAGGCTGGGAGCAATAATAATTGAGTAGGGCGCGAAGTCAGAATCCACCGAGATAAAGTCAATATTGACACCCAGCTCTCTGAGGGCGCTGTAGTAGGACAGCTGCACCTGATTAAACTCATAGGCCTCGCCCTGTTTTTCTATATCACTGACCCAGAGTCCCTCGGTGCCGGTGATAATAGCCACAGAGGCTGGTTGTAGAGGCTGGTTGCCAATATCTAATGCAGCCACTTCAGCCATTGCTTGCTCGGCTTCTGGCCAGGCTTCGGTCTTAGAGTTGTCGGGGCGCAATAGCCCGGCATGCATTTGCTCTTGGGCAAAGGGCGCCTGTCGCCAACGGAAATAACAGACACAGTCGGCACCATGGGCAAAGGCTTCCAGTGTCCAGAAGCGAATCATACCCGGAGCGGGGCGCGGGTTATTATTGGCCCAGTTCACTGGTCCGGGCTGCTGTTCCATCACCCAGAATCCGCGGTTTAACAGGCCGCGGGTTTGGTCATGATAATAGGTGGCAAAGTCTGGATGCCCAGTGCGCATATAGCGCTGTAACTGTTCTTTGGGGGCACCATTTAGTAGCAGATCGGTGCGGCCTAATGGGTAATTATCATAACTAGTGAAATCCAGGGGCGCGGCTAGGGCAAAGTTATCCACCGCGGTTTCATTCATGGGAATAAAATTATGGGTAATAAATTTGCCCGGGGCATGCTGGCGAATTATCTCCACCATTGGGTTGTGGTAGGCGATCACCTGATCGGAGGAGAAGCGGCGATAGGCCAAACGATGGGCGGGACTGGTTTCGGTGACCGCGCCTATGGGCAGTTCTATCTCGGTAAAATCCCGATATTCCATAGACCAGAACACATTGCCCCAGTCGCTATTTAGCTTGTCTATATTGCTGTAACGCTGACGACACCAGTCTTGGAATCCCTCTCGGGCAAGGTCTGAGCTGCTAAGAGCTGTATCATGGCAGCAAAGTTCGTTATCAGTCTGCCAGCCCACCACATGGTTATGGTTGCCATAGCGTTTGGCCAGAGCCTCGGTAATGCGCATGGATTCGCGCAGATAGACAGCACTGGAAAAGTCATAGTGACGCCGAGAGCCAAAGCCTCTGGTACGGCCAGTATCCGGGTCTACAGGTAATATTTCCGGGTGCTGATCAATCAGCCATTTTGGAGGAGTGGCAGTGGGGGTGCCCATTACCACTTTCAGCCCGGCATTAGTTAGGCAGTCGACAGCATCATCCAGCCAGTCAAAGTTATATTCCCCTGGGTTGGGTTCCAGTCTCGACCAGGCAAATTCGCCAATACGCACATAGGTTAAACCCAGCTCGGCCATCATGGTTGCGTCTTCGTCCCATTGGGACTGGGGCCAGTGCTCTGGGTAATAACAGACTCCAAACATAGGGTTACTCTGTTTAATTATTTGCGGTAGAACTCCAGGCCGCTGGCCCAGAGATGTTTAAAGCCGGGCCAGGGGTCTCGATGCTGGTGCAGGGTGCCTTGGTACTGCTGGCTATTTTCTCGCATAGGCAGATAGTCGCATCTGGCACTATCACCCTTAACATGGCAATCCAAAAATGCCAGACTTATATGCTCCAGTATCCGGTTAATAGTTTCTATATCCCAGCTTGGGTCAAAGTAGTGACCCAGTTCAAAGTCAGTGGCAAAGGAGGCTGCTGGCGCCGGATGGGGGCCAATATTATGCCGGGCATTTTTAAATAGCAGTAGATAATTGTGCTCGCCGCCAGTCTGCTTATAGAGCTTTTCGATGCCCTGAGAAAAACCAGAGGTATTGTCCTGATCACCGGCCACGTAAAGAGTGGGTACAGTGATATTTTTCATGGCTTCGGCGCTGTGCACATTGTATTCACCACCCCAGGGGGCAAATAGCTGTACCGCTTTCCAGCGCGGATCTATTTCATTGCGACCGGCATAACAGGAGTTGAGGGCCAGAGGCATAACCAGAGCCACTGGAGCTGGAACACCAAAGTCTTTAAGTATTTTATAGGTAAAATCAAAGCAGCCACCCACTGTATTTAAGGCGCCAAATCCGCCCATGGAATGACCAATAATCGCGGCCTTATCTGTATCTACAATATTCTCGACGGGAGACTTTTGCTCGGTAAAGTAGTCGAGTAAAAACTGCTGGTCTCGGGCGCGGTTGTACAGGGTGCTGATCATGCCTGCGGGGCGATCTTCTGGTGTCTTGATTTCAGCATTGGTTGAGTCTCTATGATCTATACCCACAACCACATAGCCATGGCTAGCCAGATGTTCCCCAAGATAGAACATCTGGGTGCGGTAACCGGTAAAGCCATGAGAAAAAATCACCAGTGGGAAGCTGCCAGTTTCTAGTGCCGGAGCATCACGATAGGCATCGCCTTGCAATTCAAAGGGTTTCTGCAAACGAGTGACATTTTTATAGGTGGCCAGTGTCGCTTGTTTAGAGACCTTAGCTGGATACCAGACTTCCAGCAACAGAGGTCGCTCTATATTGGTAATAAAATTGCCAGTGTTTAGTCGCTTGGGATCAGTCGCAGTGATGGTAGTAACACCCACATCATAGGCGCCCGAAAAAGCTAATTCTGGGGTCACCGGGGGCTGGTTTGTATAGAGTTGTTCGGCACTGATGGCAATGCTGCTAAAAAGAATTACACTGATCATTGCGGTTATCCGCAGCCCGTTGATAATCACCTGTTACCCCTGTAAAAGCCTGTCAGCTGGTTTTTATTATCGCGTTCTGGACTGACGTTGTTGTTGCTTCAGAATCGCGTTATGGTTGCTGTTATATTAAAACATAAATAGGCGGGGTGACAGGCTGTGATTGCAGTCTGTGGGGGAATACACGCCGGTCTTCAACAATAAGAGGTCGTCCCATGGGCGAAGCAACAAAATACCCAAGTCTTGAGGGGCGCTGTGTATTTATCACCGGGGGTGCCACTGGTATCGGCGCTGCTATGGTGGAGGCATTTTCGATTCAAGGCGCCAAGGTGGCCTTTGTTGATCTGGATGCAGATTCTGCGGATTCTCTCTGTATCAGTGTGCAAAATCAGACGGGCATCAGCCCCTGGTTTCAGCAGATTGATGTCACTGATATTGAGGCCCTACAGGCAGCGATTAAGGCTGCGGTAGAGGAGCTTGGTCCATTGCAGGCACTGATCAATAATGCCGCCAATGATAATCGCCACTC
>DDCQ01000076.1:6787-13696 GCA_002334915.1 Porticoccaceae bacterium UBA2002 | reverse complement strand
GGGGCAGAGTTGATGGCTCAGCAGTCTGGTGGCTCCATTATTAACTTTAGCTCGATTAATGCGCTGCTTGGCCCATCCAATATGCCTGGTTATGTTACCGCCAAGGCGGGAGTTGTTGGTATGACCAAGGCCCTGGCGCGAGATTATGGTGAGTCAGCAATAAGGGTAAATGCTATTTTGCCCGGTTGGGTGGTAACCGAACGCCAGCTAAACACCTGGCTGACACCGGAAGCGGAAGCTGACTGGATGAAACAGGTAGCTTTAAAAGAGCGGCTGCAGCCCTCTGAAGTGGCCAATCTGGCGCTGTTCCTGGCGGCCGACGATAGCCGTATGATCACCGGTCAGAGTTTTACCATTGACGGTGGCAGGACCTGATTTGATGACCGAGTCTATATTTATCGCTGGAGATTGGGGCAATACCAATCTGCGTCTCTATCTCTGTTCTTACCATCAGTGCGAACAGCTTGAGATACTAGCCAGCCAACAGGGTCCTGGTTGCATCAAAATAGATAATAACTTTGAAGAGATATTTTTTGATCTGGTATCAGGTTGGCTGGATCAGTATGGCCCAGTGCCGGTGATTTTGTCCGGGGCCATTGGCTCCAATATCGGCTGGCATAATGTGCCTTATTTAGACTGCCCCGCCAGTCCGCAACAGATTAGCCAAGGCACCACAAAATTATCTATTCGCGGGCTGGATATTTGGATTTTATCTGGACTAAAAACTCAGACTGTACTGGGGACTCCGGACATTATGCGCGGCGAAGAGCTGCAGTTGCTGGGTTGGATAAGAGCTGCTGGTTGTGACAGTACTGAACAGATACTGGTGCTGCCCGGCACACACAATAAATGGGTCCGCGTAAAAGGCGATAAAGTGGAAACCTTTGTCACTGCGTTTACCGGGGAACTGTACTCGGTGCTGGAAAAGCACAGTATTCTGATTACCCAGCCCATGGATGAAAATTTTTCGGATGAGTTTTTTATGCAGGGTGTTGAGCTGGCTAAGACCTTGAAGGCGGGCCAGCTGCTCAATGCACTCTTTGCTACCCGCAGTCGCCAGATTGAAGGAGACCTGGCAGCAGAGGATGCAGCATCCTATCTGTCGGGCCTGCTGGTGGCCTCTGATATTATCGGCTCAATGTCCCTGTTAAATCGGCCTGATAAACCTGTGCCGGTGGTGATTATTGGTAACCAGATGCTAAGTAATGCCTATCAGTTGGCGCTGGGTTCTCTGGGTATAGAGTCACAGATCTGTGACCAAACCCAGATTGCACTTTCAGGCTATCAGGCCGTTTACGAATCTCTTAATAGGAACAGAGATCAATGACAGAAAAATTAAACAGCTGGTTTTCACAGATGCCAGTTATTGCCATCTTGCGCGGTGTGCGTCCAGAAGAAGTAGTGGCGATTGGCGAGGCAGTTTACAGGGCTGGCATTGGCATTATTGAGGTGCCCCTAAACTCGCCAGATCCATTCACCAGTATTACAAAGTTGGCGGAAGCCATGGGCGATCGCTGCGTGATTGGTGCAGGCACTGTATTGACCGAGGCCGATGTGGTGGCAGTGGCCGCAGCTGGAGGTGAAATCGCCGTTAGCCCCAATACCAATCCCGAGGTGATAAAGCTGAGTCTGCAGGCGGGCCTGGTGCCTATGCCTGGCTGGGCCACGGCGACTGAGGCCTTTGCCGCCTACCACTGTGGTGCTCGCTATCTAAAATGCTTTCCGGCCGCCACCTATGGCCCCGAGCACATTAGGGGGCTGCGGGCTGTATTGCCACAAGACTGCCAGCTATTGGCAGTGGGCGGTGTCGGAGCAGAGGTTGCAGACCAGTGGTTGCAGGCTGGCGTAAATGGTTTTGGCATTGGCTCCGAACTGTATAAACCCGGGGATAGCTCAGAGCAGGTCGGCCAGTCGGCGCGTGCAGTGGTGGATGCGATCAATGCAGCGCGGGCGAGATAAAGGTAGGGGATAAATAATGGTAGCAACCCGATTAATAGAGACCCTCAGGGTAGAAAATGAACTGGGTGAAGGCGTTATCTGGGATGCTGCTGGCGCCGCTGTCTGGTGGACTGATATTCAAGGCAGTGCCCTGTATCGATATCGCCCTCAGGATAAAAAGCTCGAGCAATGGGCCACACCAGAGCGTCTGGGCTCCTTTGCATTGGTAGCTAAAAGCGACCAGCTGATCTGTGGCTTTGCCAGTGGCTTTGCCTATTTCAATCCTGCAAGCGGGGCTATTCAATGGCTTAGTAAAATAGAGTCGGACAATCCCGGTACCAGACTTAACGATGGCCGCGCTGATCGACAGGGACGATTTTGGGCAGGCTCCATGGTGGAGGTTGGTGAGCAGGGTGCCGGGGCTCTCTATTGTCTCGATCATCAGTTGCGGGTCTCTAGCCAGATTGCGGGCCTGTCAATTTCCAATGGCCTCTGCTGGAGTCCGGATGGCACTATCATGTATCACACTGATACACCTTCAAGACGCATCTACCGCTATGATTTTGATACTGCGACTGGGGCTATCTCAAATCAGAGTTTGCTGGTGCGTACAGAAAAAGGCTGCTTTCCCGACGGGGCAACAGTAGATGCTGACGGTTATCTCTGGAGTGCCCAGTGGGCTGCGAGTCGGGTGGTACGTTACAGCCCGGAAGGCGAGATTGATTTTGTACTATCTCTACCAGTGAGCCAGCCTACCTGTGTGGCCTTTGGTGGGCCAGAGTTAAACCGGCTTTTTATCACCAGCGCCTACCAGGGCTTGGATGCAGAGGCTCGCGCGGCTCAGCCAGAGGCAGGCAATCTATTTATCTTTGAAACTGATATTGCAGGTATTGCGGATCCTCAGTTCCAGCCCTAGAGATGCTTGATTATTTTTGATGAGCCATAAAAAAGGGGTGCCAATCGGCACCCCTTTTCTGTTTCTTGTGGAGCAGCTCTGTCGAACTGCTCCTCTTCCAATTAACTCATGGGAGTCGCTTAGAAGTTGTAACGGTAGTTTGCATAGTAGAATGCACCGCTAAAGCCCATTGGGGCGAATGTGCTGTAGGTGTTACCTACAGCAGCAGAGGCAGTGTTGAATCCCAGACCATGCATGTCTGCTGCTTTCTGACCGTTGTTGTCAAACACATTGTTTGCACCGATCAGTAGGCTTGAGTTTTCACTGAAGTCATACTCGACTTCAAGGTCAACAACAAACTCAGAGTCAAAGGTGTAAGCACCTGGGTTAGCAGTAACTTCCGCACTACAGCCAGATGAGAATACATCACATTCAAACTGGTCAAACCACTCATCGTAGAAGCTTACACGAGCCAACACTCTCCAAGCATCCATCATATGGTTAGCAGACAGGTTCCAGCGAGTCTCTGGCGTGGTATCTTCGATCTGCTTGATACGCTGCGCATCGATTGTCGCGGCGTTGTAGTCAGTGACTTCAGTTTTAGTGCTGTTGTAAGCCAGGTTCCACATGGTGGTACCCATAGAGCTTTCAGTAGTTGTTGAAATCACAACATCTAAACCGCTGGTGTTTGTGTCAAAGTCATTGGTGAAGAAACGGAAGCGTCTCAGGTCACCAGCGCCAGGAACACCTTCAGCGATCAGGTCAGCAACGTCAGCATCAGTCAGCTCAACTTCAGAAGACAGGTTTAAACGATCTTCTACGTCGATATCGAAGTAGTCAACAGTGATGTCAAACTCACCAACAGTAGCGAACACACCGAATGTCCAGTTGGTTGCATCTTCTGGCTGCAGTGCGGCACCGCCGTTACGCAGTGCTACAGCACTGGTCGCAGGGATTGTACCGTTGTTAACCAGCACACCAGCAGACAGCTCAGTCGAAGTGTTTGAAGTGTTTGACTGACCTGGAGTCGGCGCCTTAAAGCCAGTGCTGTAAGTTGCACGAACACCCATATCATCAGTCATTTGGTAGTTGGCACCAATCTTGTAGTTGGTGGTTGTACCAAAGTCTTCGAAGTCTTCAAAACGCATAGCCGCTTGGATCAGCAGGTCATCAGACGCATCCAGTTCAGATTCAACGTACACGGCGTAGTTAGAACGATCAAATACGCCAGCTGTTGCCGCAGGGAACCCTGGGAAACCGTTTGAAGATGTGCTGAAGCCTTGACTACCGTAACCACCGTCAATGAACGACTCTTCCTGTCCAGCACCCACAGTGAACTCTTCAGTACGGTACTCAGCACCAAATGCCCAGTTCAAAGTTTCGCTAGACGAATAGGTAAAGTCAGCATTCATGTTCATATCAACCTGCTGGTAGTAACCTGGATCAAAGTCACGTGGAGTCATATCCAGTAGGCTGGCATTAACTGTGTTGTTAATGTGGAAGTCAGCTTTGCTCTTACCGTAGTAAGTGCTTACGTCCCAACCTAAACCACCATCAGTTTCACCTTTCAAACCCATCAAGAACGTCTGATCAGTGATCTTGCCACCAAAACGAGGAGTAAATCCGCCAGGGATAGTCTCGTTGAAGTTAAAGCAGTTGTTATCAGCCGCAAGTCCGGCAACAACAGAGGCACTGTACTCAACTGCGTACTGATCACAGTTACCTGACATATCGCCGGTAGTGTCAGCAACCAACAGATTGCCATCGCCATCAGCAAAAACGCCAGGACGGTTAGTTGGGTTACGGAAGAAGAAGCCACCATCTACATTTTTGGAGTTGTAGTTAGTGTAACCATACATCTCAGTACCGCCACCCAGGTCAGCGCCGAAGTTAACGAAGATTTTCATATCGTCATCAACAATCGGACGGCCCCAGATCATAGCGGGAGCAGGAACACCCTGAACGCCGGCGTCGATCAAGCCCTGAGCATCATCACGCTGCTCTGATCGGCTAGTAGGATCCATGCTGCCATATTCAAAGGTCAGGTTTACAAAGCCATTGCTACCTAACTCCATGCCTGTGTTAGCGGCAAAAGTAAGAGCCTGGCCGTCGCCTTCGCTGTACTCACCAGCACGCATAGAAATGCTTGAACCTTCGCTGGCATCTTTCAGGTTAAAGTTAATTACGCCAGCAATTGCATCTGAACCGTACTGAGCCGCTGCACCATCGCGCAGAACTTCAACATTTTTCAGAGCCATAGCTGGGATAGCAGCAGCATCTGGTCCCTGAGAACCATTTGAAATACCGTTACCCAACCAGGTAATAACTGCAGCGCGATGACGACGCTTGCCGTTAACTAGCAGCAGGGTGTGGTCAGGAGCCATGCCACGCAGGTTAGCTGGGCGAACAAGAGTCGCTGCGTCACTGATAGGCTGATCGTTTACGCTGTAAGAAGGAACTGAGTTGCGCAGCAGGTTGCTGATATCAGTGTCACCCTGATTAGCTAGCTCATCAGCGCCAATGACATCGATAGGTGCTGGCGTCTCTGTGGTAGAGCGCGCTTTAATACGGCTACCAGTAGTAACAATTTCCTCAACCATTTCTTGTGCAGAAACAGATACTGCTGGCAACATAGTTGTACCTGCAATCACTGCCGCTGCAATGGTGTTCATTTTCCAAAAGGTATTAGCTTTCATAAATCTCCCCCGAGATATTGTATATGGGTATAGTTTTATCAATCGGCATTGGACCTTGGCTTGATTTTTTTATTTATCAAGTTAAATAGTCTCTAGTTCCAATGCTTCCTTGGTGTGACGAAGTTATTACGAACTCCCTCAACTGACAGTTTACTCCAATTAAAAATCCTTTTCGATAGTCGTTTTTAAGCAATTTGATGTCGTAATAATTAGCCAGAAATATCAGACTGATTGGAGTTCTGCGCCATTAAAGTCTTAGATTTTTCACCGGGAATTTCCCTGACAAGTTTTGGCACTAGAAAGCCTGGCAATTGCTTTTGAAGCTGCCCATAGATTTGCGTTGCCTGTTGGCCTGCTATATCAAAGTGGCTGGCACCGGCAACCGGGTCTAGCAGGTGCAGGTAATAAGGTATTACACCTGTATCGTAGAGCGCTTCGCTCAGCTCTGCCAATATTGCCGACCTATCATTTATACTTTTCAGCAGTACGGTTTGGTTTAGCACCAGCATGCCCTCGCCCAATAAACGCTGAACCATTTGCTGCACCGCAGTATCAATTTCATTGGCATGATTAATATGCAGCACCACAATGGGCAGCAGTCTGGTACCAGTTGCCCAGCCTAAAAACGCATCATCTATGCGTGAGGGAATTACCACAGGCAGGCGGGTATGAATACGCAGACGCTTAATATGAGGAATATTGGCGATCTGCTCGGTCAGCCAGCCGAGAAAATTGTCATTGGCTGCCAGGGGGTCGCCGCCACTAAAGATCACCTCATTAATCTCCTGATGCACCCTTATATAAGTAAGGGCCTGTTGCCACTGTTGTTTGCTCTGTCGATTTTCCTGGTGGGGGAAGTGCCGGCGGAAGCAGTAGCGACAGTTGATTGCGCAGTTGGGACTAACAATTAATAGCAGTCGATTATCATATTTGTGGACAACGCCAGGGATAGGGTTGTGCTGAATCTCGTCGAGCGGATCAGGGCTGTAACCAACCGCGGGCTCTGTTTCTTGGGTAACAGGCAGAACCTGTCTCAACAATGGATCATTGGGATTACCGACCTCCATTCGCTCAATAAAGGGGCGTGGCACTTTCAATGGAAAATCTTCAGTAGCCCGCTGGCTGACAGACAGCTGTTCGGGATTTAGCTGCAAGCAGTGGAGCAATTCGCTGACTGAACTGATGCATTGGCTTAACTCGCTTTTCCAGCTTGGTTGAATATCAAGGGCCCGGGAGGCAATAATGGCTGGCATAGGCTGTTGGCTTTGCATAAAAGTTAGCTGGCAGATTTTACGCTATTTCAGCAGGCAGAGTAGAGAGTGAGTAATAAACTATTGATGACCGATGAGCTTTACATGACCAGGGCACTAGAGCTTGCAG
>DDCQ01000076.1:0-6744 GCA_002334915.1 Porticoccaceae bacterium UBA2002 | reverse complement strand
AGCCGATCTCCAGCTGTGACCCCACGGCTCATGCGGAAATTGTTGCGCTGCGCAATGCCGCTGCCAATCTGGATAACTATAGACTGACTGGCTGCGACCTCTATGTGACCATCGAGCCCTGCACCATGTGCCTGGGTGCCATGATTCACGCTCGGGTTAAGCGAATTATTTTTGGTGCTAAAGAGCCCAGAGCAGGAGCATTGACCAGCCAGCTGCAACTGCTGGATCATAGCCATTTTAATCATTCAATCGACTGGCAGGGCGGTGTTCTTGAAGAGGACTGTGGGCACCTTATTAGCGAGTTTTTCCGCCGCAAGCGCGATAAATAGGACACTAGAGTGAAGGCAGGCCATTGATCTCCCAGTCCTGGGGTTCGGGCTGATCTTCAGGTTGTGGCATGAAGTCTTGTTGAGACAGAGAGTGCAGCTGCAGGTAGGTTTTGTAGTACTGAATATTATCCACATAGAGCACAGGTTCGTTGCCCCTTGCATAACCGTGTTTGAGAGTGGAGTAATATTCCATTTTACTGAGCAGGGGCAGGTGCTCGCGCACATCGGCCCAGCTGTCTGGGTTCTTGCCACTGCGCTCGGTTAGAATGCGTGCATCTTCCAAATGGCCAAAGCCCACATTGTAGGCGGCCAGCGCAAACAGAGTGCGGTCTGGGTCTTTAATTCGACTGGGTAAGCGCGTCTTCAGCTTAATAAAATAGGCGGCTCCACCTTTTATGCTTTGGGCGGCATCAAGGCGATTTGTCACTTTCATTTCTCTAGCTGTATTCATGGTCAACATCATCAACCCGCGCACGCCGGTGGGCGATTTGGCTCTGGGGTTCCAGTGCGACTCCTGATAGGCCACAGCGGCAAGTAGCTGCCAATCCATATTGTATTCAGCGGCAGCCTCACGGAATAATGGTTCGTACTTTGGCAGGCGCTGGGCCACCAGTTTGCCCAGACGTTGGGAGTTTGAGACAGAAAAATTCTCGGTCTGTGCCAGCAGTTGGCTAGTCAGTGACTCGAGTTGGCCAGACTCAATATATTGCCGTAAGAATTCATTGGCAGCACTGAGCAGGGTGCCATCATGATGGGTAGGAAAGGCCCAGGCCATTGGCTGAGGTTCAGAGATATCCATGGCTTTGCGCGCCTTTGGATAAATATGCCGATTAACAAGATAGGCAATCGAATCCACAACACTGTAGCTAATTTCACCCTCATGGACTTTGCGGATGAGATCGCTCATTTCGGCATTATCTTGCTCACGCCAACTCAGAGTCGGCTGATCAATTTTTAAGCTCTGCAAGTGCTCGCTGTGAGAGGAATCAGCGATAACTACCAGTTCAGCGTCGAGGTTTTCCAATGAGCTGGGGCGCCTGCTGCCGCGGTGGTAAATAAGCTGCTGAGTAACTTCCATATAGGCTGTGCCAAACACCAATGACTGATTGCGCTCCGCGGTAACCACGAGATTGGCAGCGGCAAAGTCTCCCTGGGGGCCACCCACAGAGTATAAAAGTCTGCGCAGAGTAGATTTGGTTTTGACCACCAGCTCAACACCCAGGCTGTCTGCAAATGACTTTGCCAGCAGATAATCGAAGCCATTTTTGCCATGGCCATCTTCAAAATAGGTGGTGGGGCCGGGCAATGTCAGCATTACCAGCTGACCTTTGGCTTTGACTTTGGCAAGGTCGCTGAGGTGGGCGCTGGCAGACATTAACGAGATAAAAGGCAGCATAAAGAGGACTAAAATAATCCTGTTGCGCAATTTTCGTCCTCTGTTGGAGAGTTCTCGCATTATTTTTCGAGATACCTCAATGGCTACAAGCTTGGCTTTATATGTCTACTGCTAAATATCAATTAATTGTACATGGTTTGGTAAATTCTATCTGCCTAAGACTGAATTTTTCCGCTAGAATACCCGCCTTTCCCTAACCATGATCTTGAGACCAGCCTTGATGATAATTCTCAGCGGTGCACCTTCTCTTTCCGCCTTTCGACGCCGAAAATTACTCGCCAATCTGCAACAAGCTGTTCCCTCTGTCACCTCGGTAACTGCAGAATATGTGCACTTTGCCGAAGCTGGCCAGCCATTGTCAGAGTCTGACAGCGCAACCCTGAAGGCGCTGATGACCTATGGGCCTCTTGAGGAGCAACAGAACAACCAAGGTAGCCTGTTATTGGTGGTGCCGCGCCCCGGCACAATTTCGCCCTGGTCCAGTAAGGCAACGGATATAGTTCATAACTGCGGTCTCAACAGCATCCTGCGAGTTGAAAGGGGTACAGCCTATTATATTGCCGCCAGCAACAGCTTAACCAAAGCGCAGCTAACGGCTCTGGGCGAGCTGGTCAGCGACCGTATGGTTGAGACAGTGATGACCGATTTACAGCAGGCCGAGGCGCTGTTTACCCATCATCAGCCACAGCCTCTAACAGAGGTAGATATTCTGGCTGGGGGTGTGGGCGCGCTCAAACTGGCCAATGTGGAGCTGGGTCTGGCTCTGGCAGAAGACGAAATCGACTATTTGGTGGCCAGCTTCGAGGAGCTGCAGCGCAACCCCTCAGATACCGAGTTAATGATGTTTGCCCAGGCTAACTCTGAGCACTGTCGCCACAAAATTTTTAATGCCAGTTGGACCATTGATGGTGTTGACCAGCCTAACTCGCTGTTTGGCATGATCCGCAATACCAATAATCTGGGTGGCGAAAATGTGCTTTCCGCCTATTCGGACAATGCTGCTGTAGTGGCAGGCTCCGAGGGCGGGCGCTTTTATCCTGACCCTGTCAGCAAAGTCTATGGCTACAGTCAGGAGCCGGTGCATCTGTTGATGAAGGTGGAGACTCATAATCACCCTACAGCTATCTCGCCATACTCTGGTGCAGGTACGGGCTCCGGTGGTGAGATTCGCGATGAGGGTGCTGTGGGTCGCGGCTCCAAGCCCAAGGTGGGTCTGGTTGGCTTTACGGTATCCAATTTGCAAATACCCGACTATGTGCAGCCCTGGGAACAGGATTATGGCAAGCCAGACCGCATTGTGTCCGCCCTGGATATTATGACCGAGGGTCCTATAGGTGGCGCTGCCTTCAATAATGAATTTGGTCGCCCCAATATCTGTGGCTACTTTAGAACCTTTGAAGCAGATTTTGCCGGTGAGCGTCGCGGCTATCACAAGCCAATTATGATCGCTGGCGGCTATGGCAATATCCGCGAAGATCATGTGGACAAACCTGAGTTTAAACCGGGCGCCAAGCTGGTGGTGCTGGGGGGTCCGGCTATGTTGATTGGTCTGGGTGGTGGTGCGGCTTCATCCATGACCACCGGCAGTAGCTCTGCGGACCTGGACTTTGCCTCGGTGCAGCGGCAGAACCCTGAGATTGAACGCCGCTGTCAGGAAGTGATCGACCAGTGCTGGCAGCTGGGCGATACCAACCCCATTGCCTTTATTCACGATGTGGGTGCCGGTGGTCTGTCCAATGCTTTGCCGGAACTGGTAAAGGATGGCGGCACTGGCGGGCGTTTTGACCTGCGTGCTGTCCCCAATGATGAGCCCGGCATGTCTCCGGTAGAAATCTGGTGCAATGAGGCGCAAGAGCGCTATGTGCTGGCTATCAATCCGGTTGATGTCGAGCGCTTTAAGGCTATCTGTGAGCGTGAGCGCTGCCCCTATGCGCTGGTGGGCGAAGCCACGGAAGAAAAATATATTAGGGTCAGCGATGACCACTTCGATAATAATCCGGTCGATCTGCCTATGTCGGTGCTTTTTGGCAAGGCGCCAAAGATGCATCGCACGGCAACCAAGCTGGATACTGCGGGTGGCGATTTTGCAGCCGATAGTTTGGATATTAATGACTCGGTATTCCGTACCCTGCGCCATCCGGCGGTGGCCAGCAAAGGTTTTTTAATTACTATTGGCGATAGATCGGTCAGCGGCATGGTGGCGCGGGACCAGATGGTTGGCCCCTGGCAGATTCCGGTGGCTGACTGCGCTGTTACCACTGTAACCTATGACAGTAATGCCGGCGAAGCCATGGCTATGGGCGAACGCACCCCGCTCGCTCTGATTGATGGCCCGGCCTCTGGGCGCATGGCTATTGGTGAGGCGATTACTAATATTAGTGCCGTGCGTATTGGCTCTATGGTTGATATTAAACTGTCGGCCAACTGGATGTGTGCCGCTGGGTCACCGGGCGAAGATGAAAAACTCTATCGCACGGTTGAGGCTGTAGGTATGGATCTGTGCCCCAAGCTGGGCATTACTATTCCTGTGGGCAAAGACAGCATGTCTATGCGCACGGCCTGGCAGGATAAGGGCGAAGATAAGTCTGTTACCGCACCCATGTCGTTAATTATTACCGCCTTTGCGCCGGTGCTGGATGTGCGTAAAACGGTTACGCCTCAGCTGCGCACTGATCAGGGTGATACTGAGCTATTGCTGCTTGATTTGGGTGCTGGTGCTAACCGCATGGGTGGTTCTATTCTGGCTCAGGTGTTCTCGCAATTTGGCGATACTGCGCCGGATATTGATAACCCCGATATTCTGGTGGGCTTCTTTAATACCATGCAGGCTCTGCTCGAGCAGGGCGATATTCTCGCTTACCACGATCGCTCTGATGGCGGCCTGTTAGCCACTCTGGTGGAGATGAGTTTTGCTGGCCATGTGGGGATCAATGTTTGCCTGGATGCTCTGGATGAAAACTGGATGGCTGCGCTGTTCAATGAAGAGCTGGGTGCCGTTATTCAGGTGCGGGCTGAGCAGGCGGACAGCATTGTCGAGCAGTTTGCCGGTGCCGGGGTTGATGGCCACAGGGTTGGACAGTTGAATGAGCGGGATGCCGTGGAGATTAAGCGTGATCGCCAGGTGCTGTTTACTCAGAGCCGCACTAATCTGCAGCGCTCTTGGGCTGAGACTTCTTACCAGGTGGCCTCTCTGCGCGATAATGCGGAGTGCGTGGCTGAGGAATTTGATCGTATATCCTATGGGGATGATGGTCTTTCGGTTGAGCTGACTTTTGATCCTGCTGAGGATATCAGTGCGCCCTATATTAAGTCTGGTGTAAAGCCCATGGTGGCTATTGTTCGCGAGCAGGGGGTCAATAGCCATTTGGAGATGGCGGCTGCTTTTGATCGCGCCGGGTTTACGGCGGTGGATGTGCATATGAGCGATCTGCTGGCTGGGCGCCGCTCGCTGGCTGATATGACGGGCATGGTTGCCTGTGGTGGTTTCTCTTACGGTGATGTGTTGGGTGCTGGTGAGGGCTGGGCCAAGACTGTGCTGTTTAATGAGCAGATTCGCGATCAGTTCCAGTCTTTCTTTCATCGCTCTGAGACCTTTAGTTTGGGGGTCTGCAATGGCTGTCAGATGCTGAGTAATCTCAAGCCGCTTATTCCTGGCGCTGAGCTGTGGCCGCGTTTTGTGCGCAATCTGTCTGAGCAGTTTGAGGCGCGTTTCTCTCTGGTTAGAATTGATGAATCACCTTCTATTTTCCTTAGGGATATGGCGGGCACCCATATGCCTATTGCGGTTTCTCATGGTGAGGGGCGGGCGGAGTTTGTCAGTGATGAGGCTCTGGCTCAGTTGCAGCAGTCTGACCAGATTGCTATGCGCTTTTTAGAGAATGATCTGTCGGTGGCTTCCCGATATCCGGCTAATCCCAATGGTTCTCCCGATGGTATTACTGGTGTGACCAGTGCCGATGGTCGTGCTACTTTGATGATGCCTCACCCGGAGCGCGTTTTCAGGACTGTGCAGAATTCCTGGCACCCTGATGACTGGGGTGAAGACAGTGGCTGGATGCGTATTTTCCGCAATGCCCGTACTTTTATTGATTAAAACTTGACTGCTGAGGACCTGACTGATGAATAAGATTGCCAATGAGGATGAGTTGGTTAAGAAGGCTCTTCAGGTGGGTGCTGTATATGCCAAAAAGCGTGCCTATGGTGAGGTTGAGGCGCAGGATTCGGTGAAGCTTAAGGTTGAGTTTGTATATCGGGTGCTGGTGGAGGATAAGTTGATTCAGCCACTGGCCAAAGATCAGGTTAGTGACCCTAATATGCGGCATAAATTGGCGCTGTGGATTTCTCGGCAGTTGCCAGCGGGTCACCCTCTGTTGTCTGAAAAAAAATAATCCCTTTCCTGCCTTGTTGTCATCCGGTATCCAAAACGCTGCGCGGGGCATGCTAAGTTTAGCGAAGAATCTGTTTGTAATTGAGTTTAGGTTTGAGAGAGGGCTTGCCTGCATAAGGGGCCTTTCAAGACACGACGTGAATACATCCATGTAGTCTCGGGGCCAGCATCCCTGCTGGCCACGGTCTTGAAAGGCCCCTTATGCAGGCAAGCCTCAACATCGAGCGTAATTCGTTTTCCTTTTGATGTACTTCGGGGTTTCTGAAGTGTTTGGGTAGTCATAAATCTATCTGGCGAACTCGGTCAGGTGGTTGCCTCTAGCTATTGCGCCTTTCAAAAATATTCAGTTTCTCTGCATTCTTGCAGCTGTAGGCTGATTATTCAGTTACGTGACCATCGCCAGCAGGGATGCTGGCGTTGAGCCTACATGGATGTATTTACGGTGTGTCGGGTAACTGGATATTCGGCCTGCATCACCCCCAAAACAAAGATTCCCATGCATAAAAAGGCGCTAATTTAAATTGCCACTGTGTTACCCTCCCTGATGAGTTGACTAGACAGTCGCTGTGTTGATTTCTCGCTTATTCGCTTGCGTTTAAAAGGGTGCATTACAGAGGAAAGTCCGGGCTCCA
>DDCQ01000059.1:178-6992 GCA_002334915.1 Porticoccaceae bacterium UBA2002 | reverse complement strand
CGCTGCACCAATCGCTTGAGATCCAGCTTATAGGTGACTTTTTTAGCTGTAGGTAATATCTGCCCAAAGAACTTTACGTTGCCTGCACCCAGCGCACGGCCCCGGCCGCTATTGCCATTCCAGACCAAAAAGAACCCAACTAGCTGCCACAGTGCATCCAGACCCAGACAGCCTGGCATAACTGGATCACCCTCGAAATGACAGTCAAAGAACCAGAGGTCAGGATTGATATCGATTTCGGCGATAATCTGCCCCAGGCCATGTTTGCCGCCGTCATTGTTAATTTCGACAATGCGGTCGATCATCAGCATATTGGGGGCTGGGAGTTTGGCGTTACCTGGACCAAACAATTCGCCGCGGCTACTGGCGAGTATTTCTTCTTTTGAATATGAGGATTTTGGGCTGAAGGACATGGGTTCCTTGAGAGTTGATGTGAAGCGCGCATCGTACCCAGTTCTGCCCGTTGCGGCAACCATTAAACCCAGTATTGGCAGACAAATATAGCGCTGGAGCTGGGCTGGCGGGACATTTTGGGTTGACAGAAAGGCAGGGTCTGCCTAGCATGCACCTCGGATAACAATCGGCGAACCCAATAAGCAATGCTGCCTTTCCACGAAGCCATTAAAGAAGAATTTTCTGCCGTCAACCAACTGATTGTCAGCCAGCTGCAATCAGATGTGGGGCTGGTTGAGAATATTGGCCATTATATTGTTGAGTCTGGTGGCAAGAGGTTGCGCCCTGTGGTCCTGTTGCTCAGCGCCCTGGCCAATGGCTACAAGGGCTCGCAACATTTAAAGATGGCTGCTGTTATTGAGTTTATTCATACGGCAACCCTGTTGCACGATGATGTGGTTGATGTGTCTGCGCTGAGACGGGGCCGTGAAACCGCCAATGCTCAGTGGGGCAATGCTCCCAGTGTGCTGGTCGGTGACTTCCTGTATTCCCGAGCTTTTCAGATGTTGGTGGAGGTTGGCGATATGCCAATTATGGGCCTTATGGCTGATGCTACCAATGTGATCTCCGAGGGCGAAGTTCAGCAGATGGCCAATGCAGGTAACCCGACCATTGGCGAGGATATCTATCTGCAGGTGATTTACCGCAAAACCGCCAAGCTATTTGAAGCTGCGGCAGAGACAGGCGCTGTGCTCGCGGGCACCGAATCCAAGGCCATGGCAGACTATGGCAGACATCTGGGTATGGCATTTCAAATTGTTGACGATATTCTGGATTATCAGGGAGATGTTGAGTCCATAGGCAAAAATGTTGGCGGTGATTTGGCTGAGGGCAAAATGACTCTGCCGTTGATTTTTGCCAGGGATCATGTGGGGGAAGACCAGCGCAGTTTAATTTGTGATGCCATTACCCATAAAAGCAAAGAGCATTTTTGTGGCATTCTAAGCGCTGTGCAGGCTTCCGGGGGCATTGACTATAGTATGGAGCGCGCTCGTATGGAGGCTGACCTGGCAGTGCAAGCCCTGGAGCATTTACCCGAGAGTAGATTTAAGTCGGTAATGGTTTCTCTGGCCGATTTTTCCGTTTCCCGAATTAACTGAGTCCAGTCAATCTTTTAGATAGTTAGATGGTTAGATAGAAAGTACGGCTGCATGCCCCGCAGGTTGCGGAGTTTCTGGACTATCACTAATTTGTAATAGCTAATATTCCCAAATCGATTACTCGCCGGTGATTTTATTTGCTAGCATTCACACAAATTATAGAAATGTAATTGTCCATTTCCCAAAATTTAGGAGAATTGAGTGATTATCGGAATTCCCTCGGAAATCAAAACCGGTGAGAAACGTGTCGCCATGTCCCCTGCCAATGTCCAGTCTCTAACGGACAAAAGTGTAAAGGTACTGATTCAAGCAGATGCAGGTAGTGCAGCAGGTTATCCTGATGCGGAATACACCGCTGCTGGTGCTGCGGTGACAACGGATCGCGCAGAGCTATTTGCCAGTGCAGATATTATTTTGCAGGTGCAGAGCTTTGGCTCCAACAACGAAAACAGTGACGCTGACCTGGCGTTGCTGCGCAGTGGTCAGTTGATTATCGGTATGATGGACCCACTGGCTTCACCCCAGGCAGCGCAAGCGGTTGCCGATAAGGGAGCCACTGCCATAGCCCTGGAATTAGTGCCCAGAATCAGCCGCGCCCAAAGTATGGATGTGCTTTCATCCATGGCTACTCTGGCGGGCTATAAGGCTGTGCTGATGGGAGCCTCTGCTGCAGCACGAATATTCCCTATGTTGATGACCGCTGCGGGTACATTACAGCCAGCGCGAGTATTGATTATGGGTGTGGGTGTCGCCGGATTGCAGGCCTGTGCCACGGCCAAGCGTCTCGGCGCTGTTGTGGAAGCCTATGATGTGCGCCCCGCAGCCCGTGAACAGATTCTGTCTGTGGGTGCCAAGCCGGTTGAACTGGATCTGGATACCGGTGAGTCTGAAGGTGCTGGTGGCTATGCCAAAGAGCAGGGTGAAGACTTCCTGCGTCGACAGCGCGAGCTAATGACCGAAGTGGTGGCTCAGCAGGATATTATTATTACTACGGCAGCTATTCCTGGTGCCAAGTCGCCGATTCTGGTGACCGAGGATATGGTTAAGGCCATGAAGCCTGGCTCAGTGATTGTGGATCTGGCCGCCGAGCGCGGTGGCAACTGTGATTTGACCGAGCAGGGTCAAACAGTGGTTGCCCATGATGTGACTATTCTGGGTCCAGAAAATGTGCCCTCTGAGCTGGCCTACCATGCCAGCCAGATGCTGGGCAAAAATATGCAGACTCTGCTGGAGTTGATTCTCGACGACTCAGGCAACCTTAACCTCGACTTTAATGACGAAATTGTTGCAGGCACCGTTGTTGCCCATAAGGGTGAGATTCCCCATCCCCATATGCGCAAGTTACTCAATCTGCCAGAGCTAGAGCCACAGACTCAGCCGGAAGGAGCTTAAACCATGGAAATCCTAATACTATTATTGGCGCTATTTGTGCTGTCGCTGTTTCTTGGCGTTGAACTTATTACCAAGGTGCCGCCAACATTGCACACGCCATTAATGTCGGGCACCAATGCGGTCTCTGGTATTACATTGGTTGGTGCGCTGTTGGCCGCAGGGTCCGATACTTCTCCCATATTGGTGAATGGTCTTGGCTTTATCGCCGTGACTCTCGCGACCATCAATGTAGTAGGTGGTTATTTAGTGACTAATCGCATGCTTGCCATGTTTAAGAGGAAGTAAGCGATGGATCAGACTTTTGTAAATTTCGTTTATCTGGTTGCCGGTATCCTGTTTATTCTGGGTATCAAAGGGCTGACAAAACCTAAAACTGCCGTGCGTGGAAATACCTTGTCAGCGTTGGGTATGCTACTGGCCGTTGTTATCACCCTGCTCGATAGCAGCATTGTTAACTTCAGTTACATCATCGCCGGTGTGCTGGTGGGTGGCATTATTGGTGCCACCATGGCACTGAGAATTCAAATGACCTCCATGCCGCAGATGGTGGCACTGTTGAATGGCTTTGGTGGTGGCGCTTCTCTGACTATTGCTCTAGCCGAGTACTACTCCAAGCTGGGCCAGGCGCCCACCTCATTTGCCGATATTCTTACCCCAGTTGTAACCAGTGCCAGTGCCTTTGGACAGGGTGCCGAGGCTACTATTGCGCTGGTATCCATTGGCCTGACAGTGCTAATCGGTGCAGTGACCCTGACTGGTAGCTTTATTGCCTTTGCCAAGCTGCAGGAGCTGATGAAAAAGAGCTATGGCTTACCTGGTGGCCCGATTGGCAATGCTATCTTCCTGATAGCGGCACTGGCTGCTGTGGTTTCTCTGGTTATTAATCCAGGCAATACAGTGGCTATGGTCAGTATTGTGGGCCTGGCTCTATTGCTTGGTCTGTTTCTGGTAATGCCTATTGGTGGCGCCGATATGCCGGTGGTTATCGCTCTGCTTAACTCCTACTCTGGTATAGCTGCGGCACTGGCGGGCTTTATCCTGGGCAATACGGTACTGATTGTCGCTGGTTCTCTGGTGGGTACCTCTGGTCTGATTTTGACTCAGATTATGTGTGTGGCCATGAATCGATCACTGGCCAATGTGCTGTTTGGCAAGATGGCGGCCGGTGGTGAAACCGTGGATGCGGATGAAATCTATGCGGGCAAGGTCACCAGCGCCCAGCCAGATGAAGTGGCTTTGATTCTGGAAATGGCCGAGCGCGTGGTTATTGTGCCCGGCTATGGTATGGCGATGGCTCAGGCCCAGCACGCGGTGCGGGAATTGGCTGATGCTATGGAAGCCCGAGGAACGGAAGTTGAGTATGGTATTCATCCTGTGGCTGGTCGTATGCCTGGCCATATGAATGTATTGCTGGCCGAGGCCGAGGTGCCTTACGACAAACTGGTGGAGATGGATAGAATCAACCCCACTTTTGAAGACACTGATGTGGTAATAATTATCGGTGCCAATGATGTCACTAATCCAATGGCCCGCGAGTCTGAGGGTAGCCCCATTTATGGCATGCCAATTCTCAATGTGGATAAGGCTAAAAATGTGGTGGTGATTAAGAGATCGCTCAGCCCTGGCTTTGCTGGATTGCCCAATCCGCTGTTTGCAATGGACCATACATTAATGGTCTATGGCGATGGCAAGAAGGCGGTGATCGAGATGACGACGGCGCTCAATCAGGCTTAGATATGTGAATCACCCGGTATAAAAAAACCCGCTTTTAGCGGGTTTTTTTATAGGTCCATCTTTGTTCTGCTCTTTGTTCTTTTGTTTTTTTGCCTAGGCCCCTGAATTTGCATTTTTGTATTAAGCCTTACATAGTAGCCTCGCTGATAAAATGAAGCTGCGAACAAAGCTAATTTTTGTAGGCAACTAAAGAACTAATATTAATTTTCTACAGGGGTACAACATGACTGAATTAGATATGTGGCAAACTTATAATATGGGTCAATCTGCTGCCGGTGCACAATTTATTGGTGTAGCTTTTTTAGCTTGGGTGGCGCTTCGAGTGGCACTCAGTATCAGAAATTCTGAAGATTCCAACCTGATAACGAAACTGGCGGGAACAGGTTTTTGTCTTTCCGTGGCTTACTTTATTGCTATAAATACTGGCTGGTATGAGTGGAACAGTAACAGTATCGCTGCTGGCCTGGCCTCTCTTCAGGCAGCAGATGTGGCTATTAGCCCAGTTGCCCAGAGCTTTGTTGAGAATATGGATCCGGGCGCTGCATTTAATATAGTGCCTAACCTTGCGCAGGGCGTATTTATTGGCTCTTTGCTGATTATGCAGCTGGGCTCAATCTGGTTGCCGAAGAAGTAAGTTTTCTGCCATTCAAAAAGACCCTGCAACTGTTCAGTTGCGGGGTTTTTTTATATCCATTGATTTTAATCAACTCTGTCGGGCGACCCCATTGAAATGTCTGCTTTGTATCCCCAACTTATATAACAGGCAATAATTTTTAACCGGGGTATCTCATGCGAATCGATAAGTTAACTAACCAACTGCAAAATGCGCTTGCCGAAGCTCAGTCAATTGCTGTGGGCAATGATCATTCTGCTATTGAACCCGCTCATCTACTTTTGGCCCTGCTTAATCAGCAGGGTGGTTCGGTGCGGCCGATCCTCAACCGTGCGGGCTTTGATGCCAATGGTCTGCAGGAGGCATTAAACAGTCAGCTTGATCAGTTAGCCAAGGTCTCTAAGCCCACTGGTGATGCCAATTTATCCCAGGATCTGGGACGGCTGATGAATATGGCGGACCGCGCGGCACAGCAGAAGGGCGACCAGTTTATCTCTAGTGAAATGGTCCTCTGGGCTGCTCTGGAAGATACCGGCCTGCTGGGCAAGACTCTGGGCAAATTTGGTGATCTTAATAAAGCCAAGGCGGCCATCGAAGCTGTTCGTGGCGGTGAGGCTGTGACCGATGCTGATGCGGAAGGCCAGCGTGAGGCACTGGATAAATACACCATTGATCTGACCGAGCGAGCTGAACAGGGCAAGCTGGATCCGGTAATAGGCCGAGATGATGAGATACGCCGCACCATTCAAGTGTTGCAGCGCCGCACTAAAAATAACCCGGTATTAATCGGTGAGCCCGGTGTGGGTAAAACGGCGATTGTTGAGGGTCTGGCTCAGCGAATTGTCAATGGTGAAGTACCTGAGGGTTTAAAGAATAAGCGGGTGCTGACATTGGATCTGGGGTCGCTATTGGCGGGCGCCAAGTTTCGCGGCGATTTTGAGGAGCGCCTGAAGGCGGTGCTTAAGGACCTTTCAAAGCAGGAAGGCCAGATTATTCTATTTATCGATGAGATTCATACCATGGTGGGTGCGGGTAAGGCCGAGGGCTCTATGGATGCGGGCAATATGCTCAAGCCTGCTCTGGCCCGGGGTGAGTTGCACTGTGTAGGTGCCACCACCCTGGATGAGTATCGGCAGAATATTGAGAAGGATGCTGCTCTGGAGCGGCGCTTTCAGAAGGTGTTAGTGGAGGAACCCACTGAGGAGGACACTATTGCCATTCTCCGTGGCCTGAAGGAGCGCTATGAGGTGCACCATGGCGTTGAGATCACTGACAGTGCGATTGTGTCTGCGGCTAAACTTTCCCAGCGCTATATCACTGATCGCCAGTTGCCGGACAAGGCGATTGATCTGATTGATGAGGCGGGTAGTCGTATTCGTATGGAGATTGATTCCAAGCCGGAGGAGATGGATCGTCTGGAGCGCCGCTTAATTCAATTAAAAATTGAGCGCGAGGCGGTGAAAAAGGACAGTGACGCGGCTGCTAAAAAACGTCAGAAAAAACTTGAAGACGATATTGCGGA